>NZ_JAJNRF010000019.1:0-16729 GCF_022228075.1 Halorhodospira sp. 9628 | reverse complement strand
ATTGATCTCGACTAAGCGGGCGTGGACGCCGAGGCCGTCGGCATGGTGCGCCGTGTGGGCAGCGTCGGCGGCGGCGATGAGCAGCTTGCTGGGCATGCATCCGACGCTGGCGCAGGTGGTCCCGTACGCTCCGCCCTCGATCAGGAGCACGCGATCGGTATGGGCGGCGGCGGCCCGGTAGGCGCGCAGTCCGGCGCTACCCGCCCCGATGATGGCGACGTCGGTCTCGAGATCGGTCATCGCAGGCCTCCTCGGCTCTAAAGATGCGTACAAAAAAATCCATTTAATTGTAGAAAATAGGCGCGCGGGCCGTTCGTGTCAAACACCGCCCCGGCGCCCGTGTGATGTAACGGCGAGGGCGTTTGGGTAGAACGACAGCTGGGCAGGTCCGGCCCGAGTCGTGGGGCACCAAGGGCGTTATAGTGGTGTTTTAATACGGACGGTACAGGTAGGGACGGGATGCGCACGCAACGACTGGACTTCCCCGGCGCTCAGGGGCACACGCTCTCGGCAAGGCTCGACGAGCCGGAGGGGGCGCCGCGGGCCCATGCCCTGTTCGCCCACTGCTTCACCTGCGGCAAGGACATCAAGGCGGCCTCGTGGCTGGCGGGCGCGCTGGCCGAGCAGGGGATCGCGACCCTGCGCTTCGACTTTACTGGGCTCGGTGGCAGTGAGGGGGTGTTCGGCCATGCCGGTTTCCGCTCCGATGTGGCCGACGTGCTCGCGGCGGCGCAATTCATGCGCGATGCCGGGCGGCCGGTGAGGATCCTGGTCGGCCACAGCCTCGGGGGCGCGGCGGCGATCGCCGCGGCCGGCGACATCCCGGAATGCCGGGCCGTGTGCTCGATCGCCGCGCCGTTCGAGGCCGATCATGTGCTCGAGCACCTCGGGGAGAAGCGCGCCCAGATCGAGGCCGCCGGTGAGGCCGAGGTGACGCTCGGGGGGCGCCCGTTCCGGGTCGGGCGATCGTTCATCGAGGAGACCGTCGGGCACGATCAGGCGAGCCGGATTGCGGATCTGCGCCGACCGCTGCTGGTCATGCACGCCCCTCTCGACGAGGTGGTGCCCGTCGATCACGCGCGGCGGATCTTCGAGACCGCGAAGCACCCGAAGAGCTATATCTCCCTTGATGATGCCGACCATCTTCTGACCCGAGCCGCGGACGCCCGGTACGCCGCCACCGTCATCGCCGCCTGGGCGGCGCGCTACATCACCGAGCCCGGATGAGGCCCGGCCAGCGGAGCACCCGTTTCAGGGCTTCGTGACCACGATGAGGAGGAACTCGCCATGAGCCATGAGGAGGAGGCGCCGCCGCAGCAAGCCAAGGGTGAGGAGGGCTCAGGGGCGGATCGATACCTGATCGATCCCCGCAAGTTCCGCGACCCGGCGTTCACGGCCGATGGCCAGCCCCGCGCCTCGGTCCGCCTGCAGCGCCTGGAGACGCTCTGGTTCTGCACCGGGACCCTGTGCAACCTCGCCTGCCGCAACTGCTACATCGAGTCCTCCCCGCGCAATGATGCCCTGGTCTACCTCAGCGCCAGTGAGGTGGCCGGATACCTGGACGAGATCGAGCGCGAGGGCCTCGGTACCCGGACCATCGCCTTCACCGGCGGGGAGCCGTTCATGAATCCGGACATGATCCCCATCCTGGAGGATACGCTCGGTCGCGGCTACGAGGCGCTGGTGCTGACCAACGCCATGAGGCCGATGATGAAGGTCCATGAGCGCCTGCAGACAATCCGGGAGCGCTACGGGCAGCAGCTGACGGTGCGCGTATCCGTCGATCACTATCGGCAGGATCTGCACGAGGCCGAGCGCGGGCCGAGATCGTGGGAGCCCATGGTCCGCGGTCTGCGGTGGCTCTCGGAGAGCGGCTTCCGGGTGGATGTGGCCGGCCGGCAGACCTCCGGGGAGGCGGAAGCGGCCCTGCGCGAGGGCTACCAGGCCCTGTTCGACGCCCATGGGATCACGCTCGATGCCCACGACCCCGAGCGCCTGGTGCTGTTCCCGGAGATGGATGCCAGCCGGGATGTCCCGGAGATCTCGGAGGGCTGCTGGGAGAAGGTCGGGCGTAGTCCCGACGAGATGATGTGCGCGAGCTCCCGCATGGTGATCAAGCGCAAGGGGGCATCGCAGCCGGTGGTGGTGCCGTGCACGCTACTGCCTTACGAGCCGGCCTTCGAGCTCGGCTCCAGCCTGGTGGGGAGCTTCACCGAGGTGCCGCTCAACCATCCCCATTGTGCTCAGTTCTGCGTTCTCGGGGGTGCCAGCTGCAGTGGCTGACGGAGACGCCTCCCAGGCTGCCGGCCAGTCGAAGCGCCGGGGTCGCCTACGGCCCCGGCCCCTCCCCGCCAGGATACGGTCGCTGGCGGCAATCGACCCTATGGATGGGAGCCGTGCCTCGGGGTGAACCGTGCTCAGCCTTGCTCGCGCGGGGGATGGCGGCACGGCCCGGCTCTATCGGGACAGGTACCGCTTGATATTCCAGGGGTTACGCCGCTCGACCCATCGGGGCAGGAGGAGCAGGATGCCCAAGGCCGCCACGGTGCCCGCGATGAACCAGGCCGGATCGACGCGCACGATGGCGCCCAGGCTGGTGTAGACCAGGGTCATCGGCAGCATGCCCACGCCCGTGGCCAGCAGGAAAGGGCCCAGGCGCATAGCGGTCAGGCCTGCCGCGTAGCTCAGCAGGGCGAAGGAGACGACCGGGATGAGGCGCGAGACCAGGACGGCCAGGAACATCGCGCGGTCTCCGCAGTCCCTGCAAAGCGGGTAGGGGATGGGTCGGCCCAGCCGGGTCGCGCGCAGCCCCTCCCCCAGCCACCGGGCCAGCCCGAAGGCGACGGCCGCGCCTGCCAGCGCGCCGGCTACGGCGATAGCCGCGCCCAGCAGGGGGCCGAAGAGCAGCCCGGAGGCCACGGTTATGGGGATGGTTGGCAACGGGAGCACGACCACGGCGGTCATCATGGCCATGAGGAGCAAGGCGCTCTGCAGCGGCTGTGCCGCCAACTGCTCGGCAAGTCCGGAGGGCTGCCAGCCCACGGCCGCACCGACCTGCCAAGTCCAGCCCCCGAGGATGGCTAGGCCGAGCAGTAGCCCCAGAAGCGCGAGTCCGGTACGCCACGGATCGGATGCCATGGATCGAGTATCGCCCGGATCGACTCTGCGCACCATGGCAGATCGCCTTTGGGCGAGGGGCTGAACGGTCCAGCTTGCAGCGCTGCGGGCGGTCGTACGGCCGAGCCGGATCGATGCTAGGCTCGCGGTATGGATCGAGAGACGGCTGCGGGGGATGACCAGGAAGGGGGCGGCCGGCCCGAAGCGGGTCTTGGCGGGCCGGGGGGGACCGACTGCTCCATCGTCGTTCCGGTCGGCCCCGGGGATGAGCCGCGTATCGCGGAGCTCGCGTGGCTGACGGAAGCCGCGCTCGAGGCCGAGGTGATCCTGTCGGTGACGGACCTTGGGCGGGTCCCGCCCGGGGCTCCGGGCCGGGTGGTCGAGTCCGGCGCCGGCCGGGCGGTGCAGAGCAATCGCGGCGCCCGGGCGGCGCGCGGCGCCTGGCTCTGGTTCATGCACGTGGACAGCCATCCCGCGGCTGGGGCCCTGGAGCGGGTGCGCGCCTTGATCGGCGGGGGCGATGCGCTGGGCTACGGCTGGCTCCGGTTCCGGGAGGATGGGCCCTGGCCGGTCCATCTCAATGCCGTGGGCGCCAACCTCCGCTCCCGGGTCCTCGGGCTCCCCTACGGGGATCAGGGGCTCCTGCTGCCGCATGAGCGCTTCAGGGCCCTGGGTGGGTTCCGCGAGGACATCGAGCGCGGTGAGGATCTCGACCTGGTCATCCGGGCCCGCCGGGCCGGGCTGCCGTGCCGGCCCATCGGCTGTGTCGTCCACACCAGCGCGCGCCGCTACCGCCAGCGCGGCTGGCTCCGCACCACGGCCGGCCATGCCGCCTCGGCCGCGCGGATCGCCTGGCGCTCCTGGCGCGAGCGACCCTACACCCGATGACGGCGATCGCCCTCTTCGTCAAGACGCCCGGCTGCTCGGCGGTCAAGACGCGCCTGGCCGCCGGCCTGGGCCGCCTGGAGGCCGAGCGGCTCTATCTTCGTTGTGCCGGGGCGGCTGCCGAGGCGGCCCAGAGCGCGGCCTTGGGCCCGGTCTACTGGGCCCTCGCCGAGCCTGTGGCCGTCGCCGGAGGCTTCTGGACCGGCCTGCCCCTCCTAGCGCAGGGCGAGGGGGAGCTCGGTGAGCGCATGGGCCGGGTCCACGACACCCTGGTCCGCAAGCACGGCCGCGGTATCCTGCTCGGGGCCGATGCGCCGCAGGTCTCGCCGGAGGATCTCGCCCGCGCTGCATCGTGGCTCGAGGCGGAGGACGCCCGTATCGTGATCGGCCCGGCCCGCGACGGCGGGTTCTGGCTGTTCGGGAGCAACCGGACACTACCCGGGCAGCGATGGCGGGCGGTACCCTACAGCCACCCCCGCACGCTGGCCGTGTTCCGGGAGGTCATGGCGGAGCAGGGGAGCTGGCTGACCCTGCGCCCCCTGACCGATCTCGACGAGGCCGCGGATCTTGTCAGCGTCGCACGCGAGTTAGTTGGACTGGACAGCCCGACCCCCGCGCAGAGCGCTCTCGCCGAGGTGCTTGCGGCCGCGGCGGCATCAGGCCTGGAGCCCTAGGCCGGCCGCCACGCTCGCTGCCACGCACCACAGGAAGACCCATAATCCGGAGACCCGGCCGGGTTTGAAATGCCGATTCAGTTGTGCTCATCTAGGCCCTGTGACGTGCAGCCAGCAAAGGGAGGTCATCGATGTTCGGATGCATGGTGAACGCGCAGCGAAATCACGTCCGTGAGGTCAATCGGCGCACCGACGAGGTTCGTGAGGACGAGGGCGCCGTGGAGGAGCAGCGTGCCGCGGAGCAGGCCGAGGCCCAGCGGGACGAGGCGGCCGGCGAGCCGCGTTCCGCGGGGTAGGCGATCCGCGTGAAGCCCACGGCCGGGCGGCAGCGCGCCGCCCGGCCGTGGGGGTGACAGCTTGTCTGTCCCTAACCCGCCATTGCCCGTCCACGCACCCTGACGCGGGCCATTCTGTGGAGGTCCGGGTGTCTCGCAAATCGCCGCAGCTCTTCCACGACGGGCTCATCGAGCGGGCAACCCCGCCCGAACTCCATGATATGAACCGCTTTCTGGCCGGCGTGCGCGACCGCTCGCTGCTGGATACCTTCCGCCGTCTGGCCTCGGACCGCGAGCCGGAGCACCAGGCCCTGGAGCGCCAGGCTCGCTGGGCATTGATTGCGGTCCCCCTGTTGTTGCTGGGCGTGACCCTGGCTGCCTGGCTGGCGCCACCCGGTGTGCCCCTGCTCGCCTGGGGCGTGTTGGCCCTGGGCGTGCTGGCCGGTGGTCTGATCTTTGCCGCGTGGACCCTGGGTCGGGGGCAGGAGCTGCGTCGGTTGGAGGCAGAGCGTGACGAGCTGGCCGATCGTGCCCAGGATCTGCTCGGGGTGCGCGAGGCGTGTCTCCACAGCCGGCCGTGTCGCATCTACCGCGAACGGGTGGTCGAGCAGGGGCGTCCCCTGCGTCGGCGCGAGGCGGCGCTGTTGGTCGATTACGCCGATCGGCAGAGTGGCGGGGCGCTGACTGCGAGCGCACGCGCCCAGGCCGAGCGGGTGGATGAGCATACGGCCGAGCGCCCCAGTGACCCGCTGGAGGCTTACGGCCGTTTTCGGGAGGCCCTGGAGCAGTGGCAGGAGCGCTACGGGACCCTGTCCGAAGACACCAGCCAACTGGTCGAGCAGCTGCGACAGCAGCTCGAGGTGGACAGCCACCGCGATACCCTCTGGTACCAGCGCCTGCAGGAGCGCAAGGCGGAAAAGGCCGACGGCGAGCATCGGCTTGGTTCTGGCGGCGGCGATCAGGGACCACGGGTGGCGCGGCGCTGATCGCCTCTTGGCCCGGCGTTGCCGGGGTGCCGTACAGGGCGTCTAAAAGGTGCCAAAAATCGAACCCACCGTGATGAGGAAGACCAGCGCGATCAGGGGAACCAGCATCGCCACTACGGCGATGTCTAGGTAGGCCTGGCGGTGGGTCAGTCCGCAGATGGAGAGCAGCGTAATCACCGCGCCGTTGTGGGGCAGGGCGTCGAGCCCTCCGGTGGCCACTGCGGTGACGCGGTGCATCAGCTCCGGTGAGATCCCCGCCGCCTGGCCCATGGCCAGATAGCTGTCACCGAGTGTGGCCAGCGCGATGCTCATTCCGCCGGAGGCGGAGCCGGTCATGCCGGCGAGGACGTTGACGGCGACGGCCAGTGAGATCAGCGGGTTGTCGCCGCCGATGGCGGTCACCCAGCCGCTGATCGTCTCGAAGGCGGCCAGTGAGGCGATGACCGTGCCGAAGCCCACCAGGCTGGCGGTATTGAAGATGGGCAGCAGCGAGGCGTTGGCGCCACTATCGAGGGTGGCGGTCAGTGCCCGTAGCCGGCTGAGGTTGGTGAGGATGAGCACCAGGATGGCGATCACCAGTGCGCCGGTGATCGACCAGACGCCGCGCAGGGCGTCGATGGTGGTCGCCCCGAAGCGGGGCTCGGCCAGGTAGCCGGTCTCCATGGCCGGGATGACCAGGCTGGTGAAGAGCAGGTTCAGGCCGATGACCAGCACGATGGGCAGGATGGCGAGCGCCAGCGGCGGCTGGCGGGCCGGGGTGGCCGAGGGCGGGACCTCGTTCAGGCACGAACAACGAGACGCCGCCGTAGGTCATGATCGCGCAGGAGAGCACCACCGCAAGGACCGCCCGGGTCTCGCCCAGCCCGCGGATGATGGCGCGCGCCAGCACCTCGGCGCTGCCGGTATCCTCCATGAGCTTGCCGAAGATCGCCCCGAGCAGGAACAGCGGGAAGTACTTCATGATGAAATCGGCCGCTGCCCCCATGAAGACCTGGGTGTAGCTGGCTAGCAGCGGTGTCTCCACCGAGGCGAGGGTGACCAGGGCCGCCAGGGCAGGGGCCAGGATCAGCAGCGTGATGCCGCGGTAGGCGAGATAGATCAGCAGCACCAGCGCGATCAGGATGGCCGCGATTTCGATCATCAGCGGGTGCCCTCGATGCGGGGTTCCTCCTCGGGGTGTACCGGCCGAAAGGCGTCGGCGAAGAGCTCGTCCAGGTCGAAGGTCGAGCGCACGCCCAGGTCATCGAAGTGTTGGTCCAGCCAGGCATCCGCCCAGCCGTAGCCCTGATCACGCAGGCGCGTGAGGAAGGGCCACTCGGCATTGAGCTTGCTTGAGGCACTCAGCGCTTCGACCTCGTGCTCGGCGTGGATCAGGTGCAGGCGCATGGCGCGGTAGCGCTCGAGCTGGAGATCCTCGGCCTCGATCAACTGGTGAAGCAGATGAATCGAGCGCAGCTCCTTGATCAGCGCCGAGTTAAAGGTGATCTCGTTGATCCGGTTGAGCACCTCCCGGGCGGTAGTGGGCAGCTGCTGGCGGGCCATGGGGTTGATCTGCACAACGATCAGGTCCTGGCAGCTCGGGTCATCGACCAGCGGGTAGAGGGCGGGGTTGCCGCTGTAGCCGCCATCCCAGTACGCCTCGCCGTCGATGGTGACGGCGTTAAACATGAAGGGCAGGCAGGCCGAGGCCATCACCGCATCCGCCGACAGGTGCGGCTGGCGGAAGATGTGGGCCCGGCCGGTGCGCACGTGGGTGGCGGTGACGTACACCTTGACCTTGCGGCAGGCGTTGACCTGGTCGAAATCGACCTGAGTGGCGATCAGGTCGCGCAGCGGGTTGATCCCGAAGGGATTGAGCTGGGCCGGGTGGAGGAGCTGGGTGAGGTTTTCAAAGAACAGGTAGCCTGGGGAGTAGTCTAGGCTGTAGTTGCCGAGGAGACGGTCCCAGGGGCTGCGCTGGATCGGTGAGAAACGGGCAGCCTCGCTCACCGACGACCAGAATCGGTGTAGCCCCGCTCGGGCCTGTTCACGGCCGCCGCGCTGCAGCCCGTCGGCGACGACCGCGGCGTTCATGGCTCCGGCGCTGGTCCCGCTGATGCTGTCGATCTCTAGGCGCTCATCTTCGAGGATGCGCTCAAGCACGCCCCAGGTCAGCGCGCCGTGGGCGCCGCCGCCCTGAAGCGCCAGGTCGATGCGTTTCGGGGTCTGCGTGGCCATGGGACCCTCCCTGATCAAGTCCACGGCCTTCAGTATGGACGCTGTGTCGCGCGCTTTCCGCCCGGACGCCCGGGCCCCGGTGCTATTCCCTGCCGCTCTCCGGCGTCTGGGCCCATGGTGGCCGGGGCCAATGCTCCCACTGCCGGGTCAGCTGGCGGGCCACCTCCTGGGAGACCGCCTCGAGGAACTGCTGCTGGAAGGCCAGGGCCGACTCCGCCGAGCCGGCCATCAACTCCTGGGCCTCCTGCGGGGTCAGGTCCACTTCGATGGTTACCTTCATGGTCCACCTCCGGTTTGCGGGATGCGGGTGTTCTCAGCCGGCCCCGGGGCGCCGCGGCCGGCGGACGGGCGGCAGCATTGGTACGGGTCCGGGTATCCGCGTAGCCTGGCGGAGGAGCCACTCGGCCGGTCCCATGCGGAACATCCGCAGCCATAGGGGGGCTGCGATCAGCAGGATCCCCCAAAGGCCGAGAACCACCAGCAGTTGAGCCGGGCGGTCGACCTCGCCGTAGAGCCCCAGTCCGTGGCCGTAGAAGATCAGGGTACACAGCAGGGACTGCAGCAGGTAACTGCTCAGGGCCGTTCGCCCAACGGCGGTGATCGGCCCGTGCAGGAAGCCAAGCCAGCCACGCTGGCAGGCCAGGATGATCAGCGCGGCCCAACCGGCGGCGATCAGGGGTACGGCCAACTGGTTAAGCTGGGTGCTGAAGAAGAAGCCGCTGAGCAGCTCCCAGTCGCGCCACTCGCGGTAGGCGATCCCGAGGATGCTCAGCGGCACACCGATCCCCAGGCCGTATCGTGCGATGCGTGCATAGGCCTGCTGGCTCCAGGCGCCGGTCAGGAACCCGCTCCTGTAGGCCGCCATGCCGATCAGCATGCAGCCGAGGGTCAGCCAGCCAAGGCGCGCTGGGGTGCCGATCAGATAGCGGGTGAAGGCTTCGGGCAGGCGCTGCTCCATCTGGGTCAGCCACCCGCCCTGGTAGGCCTCGATGGCCGCGGTGATCTCCTCGTGGACCGACGGCGAAGCAGAGGCCAGCTTGATGAACCCGGCGGTGGGCAGCAGGGTCAGCCCCCAGCCGGCGGCCATGGTCAGGAGTATGGGCAGGGTATAGAGGGTGACGCCCCAGGCCATGAGCGCGCGGGGTGTGCGATCGATGAACAGGAAAGCGAGCAGGCCCATGACGGCGTAGATGAGCAGGATATCGCCCATCCACAGAAGGATCCCATGGGCCAGCCCGATGGCAGCCAGGGCGAGCATGCGCCGGCGGTGGACGATCCACGGGTTGATGCCGGCGGCGCGGTGGCGCTCGGCGAGCAAAACGGTGCCGGCGCCGAACAGGGCGGCGAACAGGGCGATGAACTTGCCTTCAAAGAAGACGTGGCCGACAGCCCAGACGGCGTAATCCCAACCCTCGAAGCCGCCAAGCAGGGTCGGACTCAGCAGCCCGGCCACCGGCATGGCGAAGAGCTGGATGTTGATGACCAGGATGCCCAGCACCGCCGCCCCACGGACGGTGTCGAGACTTTCCAGGCGTTGTCCGGTGCCCATAGGCCCTTGCGGTATGCCCCCCGGTGGTGCATTGGACCGACAGGATAAAGCATCCATTTGTGTTTGAAATCGGCGAGCTGGCACCTTGTCGGGATGGATCCCGTCACCCATGCGGCCAGTGGCGCCCTGCTCAACCGATTGGTGGCGCCGCGATGCTGCGCTGCGCCGCGTTTCTCCTTGCGCGAACGCACCTGGCTTGGCGCTGTTGCGGGTCTGTTCCCGGATGTGGACTGGTTCCTGGGGCTGGTAATCGCCGACTCGCTGGTCTACTACAACCTCCACCGGGGCGAGACCCACTCGCTGCTGATGCTCCCCCTCTGGGCGATCGTGCTGGGCTGGGTGACGGCGCGTCTGTGGCCCGGGCAGCGGGACTGGCGCGATGGTGCGGTTATCTTCGCCCTGGGCATCGGCATCCATATCTTCGGCGACTGGATCACCAACTACGGGACCCAGCTCCTGGCACCCTTTTCGCGGGAGACCTTTGCCTTCCCGGTGACTTTCATCCTGGATCCTTGGGTCACCGGCTCGCTGCTGCTCGGCCTGCTGCTGACCTGGCGCTACGGCGGGCGTTTGTGGGCGGCGGTCGGGCTTGCCGCTGCCGGTGGGGTGATCGCGGTTCAGTCGGTGGCCAAGGTGCACGCGCTCGAATACGCCCGGGAAGAGGCGCGGGAACGGGGCATGCACGGGGCCCGGGTGCACGCCATGGCACAGCCGCTGTCGCCGCTGAACTGGCGGTTGTTCATCGAGGGCGACGACGCCTACTGGTCGGCTCACCTCGGGTTCCGGGCGCAGGAGCGACCGGTGGATGAGGACGCCGGCCTGCTGGCTCGGCACTGGCAGACATTTCGGCCGCCGCATGCGCTGGAGTGGGAGCCTCTGCCGCGTTTCGGCGACGGTGGCTGGCGCGAATTCGCCGAGGTGGCCTGGTGGCGCCCGGAATTTGCCGAGTTCCGGCGCTTCGCCGCGCTGCCGTATCTGCGCAAGGTGGTCGATTACGAGGGCGATGCCTGCGCCATTTTTGCCGACCTGCGCTTTCGGATCGCCCAGGTGCCGCCCCCGTTCCAGTACGCCAGCTGCCGGACGCCGGAGGGGGATTGGTATCGGGCCGATGTGGACTACTGGGAGCGGGCGGTGGAGGAGCTCGAGCCGTTGCTGCGCGAGCGGCGGTAGCGCCCCGGGGTCAGCTGCGCACCAGGCGCAGGCAGCGGGCGAATGCCGGGACCGAGAGCGAGTCACGCCGGCCGGCCAGCCAACGTGCCTGGAGTGCCGGGGCATCCAGCTCTTCGGCGATCTGCCAGCCGGCGTCTGTGGCCAGCCGGTGCATGGTCTCCGCCGGCAGCAGGCCGCGCAGGGGTTCCTGCTGCGTGTGCAGTGCCAGCGCTACGCCGTGCAAGAGCATGCGCGGGCGCCAGGCCACGTTCTCCGAGGGCAGCCAGTAGTCGGCGATCAATTCGCTACCCGGGGCGGCGACCTCCGCCAGGCCCTGAAGCGTGGTGCCGATGGCCGTCCGGGGCAGGTAGTAGGTGCAGCCCAGCCAATTGGCGAAAAGGGGGGTATCGGGATCGATTCCGGCATCCACGAGGCGCTCAGCCAGGCGATCGCGGGCAAAGTCCACCGCTGCGAAGCGCATCCGGTTGGCCACCTCGGCGGGCAGGAGCGAGCGCTTCCACCACTGCGTGGCGGGCTGGTCCACTTCCAGCAGTTGCGCCTGCGCGAGGATATCCGGGCGGCGGAGGGCGGTGGTGTCCAGCCCGGCGCCGAGTAGCACGATCTGCCGGTGACCTTTCTCCAGGGCGGCGTCCAGGGCGTCCTCGGCGAAGCGCGCCCGTGTGACCGTCTGGCCGCGCAGGGCGGCGAGTTCCGGGTGGGCGCTTTCCAGCGCCCGCCACTGCATGGCCAGCAGCGGGGGGGGTGGCTGGACCAGTCGACGGATCCCGCTGCTGAGTAGGGGGAGGACCGCCCGATCGTCGAAGATCGCCGGGGGATCGTCGAGGCGGGTGTGCCAGACGCGCAGTGCGGCGGCGGTCTCCGCGGTTCGGCTGGTGAAGGGGCGCTGTTCCATGGGGTCAGTCGATCACGTCGAGACGCAGTCGGCCTTCGGTCTGCCAGCGCCGCACCAAGGACTCGGCCGGTTCCCGGCGGTCCGGATCCGCGTACCGGCGCAGCGCTTCGGTCAGCGCTAGCGGCACTGCGGTACCGATGGTGCTGCGCCGTCCGCAGGCGTAAATACGGGCATCCCGGTCAAGCATCCAGTCGACGATTGTCGCTCCCGCCTCGCTGATCCGGTCCTGAACGTAGCCGCCGTCATTGGGATCACGGGAGAACGCCAGATCGAGCCGTGTCAGCACCCCCTGTTCGCGCCATTGAAGCAGGCGCTCGGCGTGAAAGAAATCGCCCTGCCGACGCCGATTGCCGAAGATCAGCCAGATCGGACCGCGATCGGCCCGGGCGGCGCGCTCGGCGATGAAGCCGATGAACGGCGCAATGCCGCAGCCGGCGGCAATCAGGATCATCGGTTGCTGCGGGTCATCCGGCGGCTGCAGGTGGCGGTGGGTGCGCAGTGAGGCGGTGATCGTGTCGCCGAGCTGTAGGCGCCTCGCCAGGAGGCTGGATGCCTTGCCCGGGCGGACGTGCCCGTCGGCGTCGGTGCGGCTTGTCACGGCGACGGTAAGCTCAAGGCGGTGCGGGTCGTCGAGGGGGGTGCTGCCGATGGAGTAGGGGCGGGCCGGCTCGCCCTCGCCAGGACGCACGAGCAGGAGATCTCCGGGCCGGTAAGCCAGCGGGGTATCGCTCTCCAGGGTCAGCCCCCATACCTCCTGGGTGATCGGATCCTCGGGATCGTTGAGCTGCCGGCGTTCGCGCAGGGTCAGATGGACGGGTTGATCGCTTGGGATTGGCCCGGTCGCGCCGGCCTCCACGCCAAGCAATTCGGCCACTTCGCCGAGCCAGATTCGCCAGGTGGCCTCGGGTGCGCCATCGGCGCGGGCCATGGGCAGTACCTCTTCGGCCCCGGCGCGGCGCAGTCCCGCACGCAGGGTTTCTCCGGCGGCGCAGAAGTGTCGGTAGCTGGAGTCCCCCAGGGCAAGCAGGGCGAACCGCGTGCGGGGCAGCTGCGCACGGTCCAGGGCGGCGACGAAGGCCCGCCCTGGGTCTGGCATGTCACCGTCACCGCAGGTCGAGGCGATGAGTAGCGTGTATCGATAGGCCTCAAGCGCCTTGGGGTCCAAGGCCGACAGCGAAGCCTCTTCGATCCGGGCGCCGCCGAGGCGCAGTGCGCGCGCTGTCTCCCGGGCCAGGTGAGCTGCCGTGCCGGTCTGACTGGCGTGGGCGATGAGCAGGTCGGCTCCGGCATCCCCCCGGCGGCGCCCGCCCAGCCGGCGTCGAGCCCAGAGCCAGATGCCCGTGACAAACAGGAATAGCAGCACCAGCGCCGTCAGGAGATTGATCAGTCCCGACCAAGCGCCCGCCCAGGTGCCCTGGTGCAGCTCGGCGATCCACCCCGGGTAGGCGCCGGCCGGGGTGATCCCCTCGGCAGTGACGATCAGCTGCTGCGGCCCGCCATCACCGTCGGTGGTCACCGCCCAGGCCGCCCGCTCGAAGCGTTCCATGGCCTGGATATGGGAGATCTCCGCGGCCTCGAGCTGTTGTAGGACTGGACCAATCGCCAGGCGGCCGGCGTCCCGGTCGATCGGTGGCAGTCGCGGCGTACCCAGTTCCAGGGCCATCATGCCTGCGGTGACGGATACGAGCAGCAGCAGTGGCAGAGTCAGCCAACCAACCCCCGTGTGCCACTGGGTCAGGGTGTGGCGCAGTCGCGGCCAGGCCAGCCACGGTCCGACGATCAGCACCACCAACAGCGCGTAGCTGGCCAGCTCGACCACCCAGTCCAGATCGAGCAGAAGATCCTTGTGCAGGTGGCGCACGGTCTGGAAGAAGGTGGTGGCGTAGTCGCGCTCGCCGAGGGAACTGCGCTGCTCGAGGTCGAAGGCCTCATGCCAGCGCTCACCCGCGCGACTGAATTCGAGCACGGCGGTCCCGCCGCGCTCGAGCCTCAGGGTGCGGATGCGCTGCTGCGGATCCACCTCGGCAAGGAACGCCTGTAGCTCGGACACCGGGATCGGATCCTCCGCCTCGGGCCCCGAGGCCAGATCCCGGACGACGGGTTCAAGCGCCAGCAGACCGCCGCTGACGATGATCACCAGGAACAGGGGCGCAAGGGCGAGGGTGATCCAGCGGTGCAAGCAAAGCAGCAGCCGTCGAGGGCTGGCGGGCATGGTCGGGCTTCCTGCGGGTGGCGTGGGGCTGAGATCCTGCGCCAAGTATGGTGGTCGACCGGTGCGGTGCAAGTTCAGCGCAGGGCCACCCCTTTGACCATGGCGTGTATGGGCACCCCCGGAGCCAGCCCCAGCTCGGCGGAGGAACGCCGGGTGATGCGGGCGAGCAGCGGCTGGCCCGCCACCTCCAGGCGCACCAGAGCGTGGCTCGGGGTGGGGTCATCGGCGATCGCCGTGATGCGCGCCGGGAGACGGTTGAGCAGACTCACCCCGGTCGGTGGCGTGCGGGCAATGCTGACGTCCCTGGCGTGGACACGCACACGGACCGGCTCGCCAATGGCGGCGTCCAGCCGCGGCAGGTACAGCGGTGCATCACCGGCGTCAAGCTCGGTCAGGTGATCGGCGGGGTGGTGCCGGGCGACGGGCAGCTCCAGGACCGCCGATGCGTGCTCGCTCTGGGCCAGCGGCAGATCGGTCTGCGTCAGCAGCGTCTGGAGCGGGCCTTCGGCACGGACCTCGCCGGATTCGAGTAAAACCATGTGGTCGGCCAGGCGAGCGGCCTCGTCGAGGGCATGAGTGACGTAGACAATCGGGATGCGCAGGTGGCGGTGCAGGCGCTCGAAGTAGGGCAGGATCTCGGCCCTGGTGGCGGTGTCCAGCGAGGCCAGGGGTTCGTCCATGAGCAGGAGCCTGGGGGCGGCCAGCAGTGCGCGTCCGATGGCGACCCGTTGGCGCTGACCGCCGGATAGCGAACCCGGGGGGCGTTCGAGCAACCCGGCGAGGCCGAGCAGCTCGGTGATCTCGTCGAGGTCGTCCCGGCGGCCGCCGGCGGGTGTCCGCCGTCGCCCGTAGAGCAGGTTGCCGCGCACGTTCAGGTGGGGGAAGAGGCTCGGTTCCTGAAACACGTAGCCGAGCGGTCTGCGGTGAACCGGCAGGAAACTATGTTCGTCTTGCCAGATGCTGCCGTTGACGACCAGGCGGCCACGCCGTACCCGCTCCAGCCCGGCCAGGCAGCGTAGCAGGGTGGTCTTGCCTGACCCCGAGCGGCCGAACAGGGTGGTCACGCCGGTTCCGGGGAGAACCAGATCGGCCTCGAGGCGGAAATCGCTGCGGTCGACCCGGAATGAGGCTTGGATGCCCATCAGGCGACCCCCACGACCTTGAAGCGGCGGTTAAGGAAGTAGACCGCGAGAAGCAGCGAAAAGGCCATCAAAAGCAGGAACAGGGACAGGCCGTGGGCCGCGGCGTAGTCCATGGCCTCGACGTGGTTGTAGATGGCGATCGAGGCCACCTCCGTCTCCCCGGCAATGCTTCCGCCGATCATCAGCAGAACGCCGAACTCGCCTAGGGTGTGCGCGAAGGCGAGCACCGCGGCGGTCAGGAAACCGTTGCGGGCCAGGGGAATGACCACCGTGAAGAAACGATCCAGTGGCGAGGCCCGCAACGTGGCGGCCACCTCCAGGGGGCGCTCACCCATGGCCTGGAAGGCGTTTTGCATGGGCTGTACCGCGAAGGGCAGGGAGTAGATCATCGAGCCGATCACCATGCCGGTGAAGGTGAAGGCCAGGTGGCCGATGCCAAGCTGCTCCAGCAACCCGCCGAGCCAGCCTTCCGGACCAAGGAAGATCAGCAGGTAGAAGCCGATGACCGTCGGAGGCAGGACCAGGGGCATCGCCACCAGCGCCTCGACGACGACGCGGGCGCGGGAGTCGCTGCGCGCCAGCCACCAGGCCAGGGGCAGACAGAGCAGGAGGAGCAGGCCGGTGCTGATGGAGGCCAGTTTCAGGGTCAGCTGCAGGGCGACCCAGTCGGCGTTGCTGATCCAGAGCATGCTTGTCGATCCGTCCCTAAGCGCCGCGCGGTGGGTTATTCCGGCGGCCGGAAACCGTGCTCTTCGAGGATGGTGCGGGCGCCGTCGCTGTCCATGAAAGCCGCGAAGCGCGCCATCGCCTCGTCCCCGGACCCGTGCCGGGTGATGATGTATCCGTGCCTGAGCGGTGCGTGCAGATCCGGATCGATCGGTGTGTATACCCCCTGCTCGTCGACGCTCGGGTGTGTCGCCAGCGAGAGCGGGATCAGGGCAGCCTGCGCGGCACCGCTCTGGGCCTGTTGCAAGGCGCGGGCGACGCTGTTGCCGGTCACCAGTCGATCCGCCACCGCCTCGTGAATGCCCTCGGCCTGCAGTGCCTCCAGCGCGCGCGCGCCGTAGGGGGCGTGTTCAGGGTGGGCGATGGCGATGCGCCGGAATGCCGATTCCGTTAGCTCTTCCAGCTCCGGGGGTTCGGCCCTGGAGCGGGTCCAGAGGACCAGTTGGCCACTGGCGTAGTGGCGCACCCCGGATGCGGCGTGGCCGGAATCGACGAGTGCTTCCGGGCGCTCCATGTCGGCCGCGAAGAACGCGGCAAAAGGGGCCCCATGGGCGATTTGGGCACGCAGCGACCCGGAGGATCCGTAGGAGACGGCCAATTGATGTTCCGGGTGTTGCTCCTGAAAGCTCGCCACGAGGTCTTCCATGGCGTGACGCAGACTCGATGCAGCGGCGATGCGGGTGGTGTCGGCGATGGCCGCGCAGGCGAAGAGCAGGGCGCTGGCGAGACTGGTCAGTGCCAGGGCCGCCATGCCGCGGCTGCGGGGCGCGCGGTTCCGGGGCGACGGGAGCGGCATGCACACCTCGCTGGTCGGGGTTTTCACGGGAGGTCTAGCAAGGAACGGGCCATATCCCCCGCGGGGCCCGGGGTTTCCCGCCCCCCGG
>NZ_JAJNRF010000018.1:0-18547 GCF_022228075.1 Halorhodospira sp. 9628 | reverse complement strand
GCCGCACCGCCCCGCTCCTGCCTGGGCTCTCGCCGCACTCCTCAGCGGCACCGCGACGCTTGCACCGCTGGCGGTTGCGGCCGAAGAGCGCATCGGCATCGTCCTCGCCAACCGCGGCGACCCGGTGCTGATCCGCGACGGCGAGGAACAATCCGTCGGACGCCGGGACGAGATCCGCGCCGGCGACCGGCTGCGGACCGACGAGCGCTCCCGACTGCAGATGCGCCTTGAGGACGGCCAGACCCTAAGCCTGACCGAAAACACCGAGCTGCACATCGAGGCCTATGCGTTCGACGAGGAGAGCGGCACCGGCGAAAGCCGCAAGAGCCTGATCGAGGGCGGACTGCGGGCCATCACCGGTCAGATCAGTGGCGAAGGCGACTACACCATCGAGACCGAGGTGGCGACCATCGGCATCCGCGGAACCATCTTCGAACTCGCCCACGGCGACGGCGGCACCGCCGGCGGCACGCCCCGCGGCCGGGGCTTCGCCGAGAACCGCGGCGATGAACGCTCCCGGGTCAACACCGGCGACGACGCCCCCGTCGACTACTTCCGGGTGATCGACCCCGACCTGCCCCCGGAGGCCCTGAGCGAGCGCCCCGCCGAGCTGGACGCCCTGGATGAGCCCGCTGAAGCCCCTGCCCCTGCAGACGACGCCGAGGAAACGGAGGACGAGGCGGCCGCTGCGCCACCTGGCGATGAGGACACCGAGGAGGCCGAGGACGGCGGCGCGCTGGCCGCGGCAGAAGACGAGTCAGAGGTCACCCCTGAGCCGACGAGCGACGCGGACCTATCTGCTACTGGCATTGATGCATCCGCCGGTACGGATACGGATGCGCTGTCCAGCCGCCAGGACCGGGATATCGACCAGACCACTACGGACGCCGAAGATGAGTTCCTAGTGGGCATTGAGCCGGGCGCCCCCTTCTTCTTCATTGAGGGCGATGCCGTGCCGGAGGATGATCCACGGTTGGAGGGGCTGACGCTCTCGACCGAGTCTGAACGCGACCGCGACTTTAGTAATGGCGACTTCTCTGAGGTCGATGGCGCTATTTCTAATGGGGACCCCGTAGAGATTGAGCAAAATTCGCCAGCCACCGGGACTTGGGGAGATTGGATTGATGATGAAAGTGGCGAGCCCAGCGGGCCCGGGATTCGAGGAGAGGCCTACCTGGACACCGTTGACGAAGATCTGGAGCTGACCGCCGCCTCCGATTTTCCGCGCCCACCTCAACTACAGGGCGGCGTCCTCTTATCTGAAGGACAATCCGTGCTGGATGGCTCTGTAGCCATCTCCGCCGAAGACCAGACCGTCACGCTGGAAACATTCCAAGTCCGTCAAATCACCTCCGACGGCACTCGTCGGACCTGGCATACCGATGAGACGGAGACGAACCTCTTTGAGCTGGCCGAGGGCATCGAAGTTGAAGGAGGTATCTTTATCTTGGAAGAGTGGGCGGGCGATTTCACCGGCGACCTCGCCGCCATGCTCTCGGAGGCCGACGACATCATCGAGCTGCTCGGCGCCTTCGACTTCGAGGCGGACAACCACGATTGGACCGTGGACGGCGTCTTCTTCCTGGAGCTGGACGAGTGATGATCGCTCGCTCGGACAACCGCGCCCCACCCGGCAATGCGGGCACGGCGCGGCCGGATGAATCGACCTACACCGGACGCGTTGTGGTCCGCCGCCCCCGCTGCTACGGTCCGTAGGGTATGACCTACTGCCTCGCCATCGCGGTGGATGAGGGCCTGGTCTTCGCATCGGACAGCCGCACCCACGCCGGCGTCGACCAGGTCAGCACCTACAGCAAGATGTTCGCGTACGCCCGGCCGGGCGAGCGCAATCTTGTCGTGCTCTCCGCCGGCAACCTGGCCACCACCCAGGCGGTGGTCCGGCGGCTCAATCGCGACTGGCAATCCGGCGCTGAGCCCTCGCTGGCCACCGCGGCCACGCTCGAGGACGCCGCCGAGTACCTCGGCGAGGTCAGCGTCGAGCTGCAGCGGCGCACCGTGGAGCAGTCGGGCCAGCAGACCGGCCTGGCCGTGGAGGCAACCTTTCTGATCGGCGGCCAGATCCAGGGGCAGGCGCCGGGGATCTACATGGTCTATCCCCAGGGCAACTTCATCACCGCCTCACCGCTGCACCCGTTCCTGCAGATCGGCGAGACCAAGTACGGCAAGCCGATCCTCGACCGCATCGTCTCCGAACGGCTGGAACTGGACCGGGCGGCAACCTGTGCGCTGATCTCCATCGATTCGACCATGCGCAGCAATCTCTCCGTGGGCCCGCCCGTGGAGCTGCTCACCTACCGTCGGGACAGCCTCGACCCCGGCCACTACCGCGCCTTCCAGCCAGACGACCCCTACTTCGCGGGACTGCGCGAGGCCTGGCGCGACGGCCTGCAGCAGCTGTTCGATCAGCTCCCCGCCCCGCCGCTGGACCCGGCCGACTCCACCACCTGCTGAATGAAGCGCAGCTTCTCGGCCACCGGCGCGGTGACCTTGAAGGGATAGGGGTCGCGCTGCCCCAGGCTGCGCGCCAGGGCGTTGAGCGCCTCGCTGAGCTCGTGCCAGCGTTCCAGTAGCCGCTCGATGTCCTCGCCCGGCTGCGGCAGGCCGGTGAGCTGATAGACCCCGGCGGTCTCCAGGGCGTCGGTGATGTGCAGGAAGTGGGCCCAGCTCTCGGCCCAGTCCTCCCAGGGGTGCGAGGCGGCGTAGGCACTGATGTGCCGCACGGCCCAATCCGGCCCCTGGGGGCCATGCTGGTAGTAGCGCTGCAGCGCTTGCTCGTAGGGCTCACGCTCGTCGCCGAATAGCTCGCGGAAGCGCTCCTGCCACGGCGAGCCCTCGATCAGCCGCATCCAGTAGTAGTGGCCGATCTCGTGGCGCATGTGCCCGAGCAGCGTACGGTAGGCCTCGCCGAGGGCGATGCGCGTACGCTCGCGGTGGATCTCGTCGGCCTCGGCGACGTTGATGGTGATCCGCCCCCCGGCGTGGCCGGTGATGATCTGCTGCGGCCCCTCGGGGGTGTCGGCATCGGCCAGGAACTGAAAGACCAGGCCGCGCTGCGGATCCTGCCAGCGATCGGCCAGAGGCAGGCCCAGGCGCAGCAGATCCGTGATCAGGTAGCGCTTGGCCGCCTCCAGCCGCCCCCAGTAGATGCGATTGAGCTCGTTATCCAGGTCGGGGATGGTATCCGTCAGGCGGCAGGCCAGGCACAGGGCGTCGCCGCTTTCCGCGGGCACCAGCCAGTCGCAGCTGGCAGCGGCCACGTTGGCGCAGTTGCGGTAGCGCTGCCGCCCGCCGCCGGCGGCCCGCCACAACCCGTCGGCGCCGGCATCCAGGGCAACCACGGCGCGGCGCCGCGGATCGAACCCCAGCGCCCGCTCGCAGCTCAGGCAGCGGGTATTGCCGAAGTGCAGCCGGTTGCCGCAGGCGCAGTGGAAGAGGCGCATGGCTCAGCCGTCCGAGAAGTAGGTCTCACCCAGGCTGTCATGGACCTGGCTCAGATCAACCTGCAGGGCGTCCAGCCGCCGGTGCAGCGCCCCGGCATCCAGCGGGACTTCCACCGGGGCGGTGGCGCGGCGCTCGGCGGCGGCGAGCAGCCGGCACGGGGCCTCGGGGTGCGGGAGTTCTTCCAGCGCCCGCTCCATGCGCTGGGTGCAGAAGCGCACCGAGCGCGGGAAACGGTCATCGCGCAGCAGGAAGTCGACCACCGCCGGCCCCTGGATCCCCGGGCCGCGCTGCTGCCGGAACTGGCTGTAGCCGCCCAGGTAGCGGAGCATGTTCATCCACACCGCGTCGTCCCAGGTCGGCGGGTGGTCGTCCTCGTCCCGCGGCAGCGTCGCCGCCCGCACGTCGATGGTGCGGGTGGTCATGTCGGCCCGCTCCAGATGCCGGCCGAGCATCAGGAACTGGTAAGTCGGCCCGCGGGAGAGCGTACCCTCGATCACCCCGCTGATCCCCTGGGCGTACTCGATCACCCCGCGCAGGTAGTCGAAGCGGTGGGCCCGCTCCACCGCCGTACCGGCGCCACGGTGGGTGTGGAAATAGAGCTGGTTGATGCGCTCGCGCAGCTCGTCGGGGAGCAGATCGCGCACGGTGCGGGCGTTTTCGCGCACCCGGGCGATGGCCGCGTGGATGGAGCTCGGGTGCTCCGAGGCCGGGATGAGCTGCACCATGGCGGCCCGCTCCGGGGTGAGGTTCGGGTCGCAGTGCGCGGCGGCCTCGGGCCCGCCAAGGACCTCGATCAGCGCCCGCCAGTCGATGCGCACCGCGTGGGGCTGATCCAGCGCCAGATGGGTGCCCGTACTGATCAGCCGCGCGGTGTTCTCGGCGCGTTCCAGGTAGCGGGCCATCCAGTAGACGTGTTCGGCCAGGCGCGAAAGCATCAGCCGCCCTCCTGCTCGTCGGACCTCACATCGACCACCCAGGTGTCCTTGCTGCTGCCGCCCTGAGAAGAGTTGACCACCAGCGAGTCGCGGGCGTTGGAGACACGGCTGAGTCCGCCGGTGGTCACGTGCTGCCGCGCCGCCTGGAGAACGAAGGGGCGCAGGTCGACGTGGCGCGGCTCCAGGTGTTCGCCGTTGAACGTGGGCACCGTGGACAGGCTGAGCGTCGGCTGCGCGATGAAGTTGGCCGGATCGCGGCAGATCTGCTCGGCAAAGGCGCTGCGCGTGGCGGGATCGGCGTGGGGGCCGATGAGCATGCCATAGCCGCCGGACTCGTTGGCCGGCTTGACCACCAACTCGTCCAGATGGTCGAGCACATAGGCCCGCTCGTCTTCGAACAGGCAGCGCCAGGTGGGGACATTGGCCAGCAGCGGCGCCTCGTCCAGGTAGTAACGGATCAGCTCCGGCACGAAGGAGTAGACCGCCTTGTTATCCGCCACGCCGGCCCCCGGGGCATTGGCAATGGCCACCCGCCCTGCCCGCCAGGCCCGCATGAGCCCGCGCACCCCCAGGGCCGAGTCCGGGCGGAAGACCTCCGGGTCGAGGAAGTCGTCATCGATGCGCCGGTAGATCACGTGCACGCGCACCGGGCCGTAGATGGTGCGCATGTAGACGCAGTCGTCCTCGCCGACGAACAGATCCCGCCCCTCCACCAGCTCGATGCCCATCTGCTGCGCCAGGTAGGTGTGCTCGAAGTAGGCGGCGTTGTAGACGCCCGGGGTGAGCAGCACCACCTCGGGGTTGTCGGCGTCGGCCGGGGCCAGGCTGATCAGGGCGTCGAGCAGCTGCCCGGGGTAGTGGTCCAGCGGCCGGATGCCGGAGCCCTCGAACGGCTCGGGGAAGACCTGCTTCATCACCTCGCGGTTCTCCAGCATGTACGACACGCCGGAGGGGACGCGGAGGTTGTCCTCCAGGACGTAGAGGGTCCCGTCGCGGTCGCGCACCAAATCGGTGCCACAAATGTGGGCCCATGCACCATAAGGGAGCTTCAGGCCCTGGCACTGCGGCCGGAAGTTGCGGGACTGCTCGAGGATCTCGCGGGGCAGAATGCCGTCCCGGATCACCGCCTGCTCGTTGTAGAGATCCTCGATCAGGCGGTTGAGGGCGGTAAGCCGCTGCTTGAGCCCGGCCTCGATCCGCCCCCACTCGCGGGCGTCCACCACGCGGGGGATGACGTCCAGGGGCCAGGCGCGGTCGATGTTCTCGCCGTCGCTGTAGACGGTGAAAGTCACGCCCTTGTCGCGGATGAAGGCGTCCACCGCCCGCATGCGCTCGGCCAGGTCGTCCTCGCAGATCGAGCTCAGGTACTCGAACAGCAACCGCGCCGCCGGGCGCGGCCGGCCATCGGGCTGCAACAGCTCGTCGTAACGCTGATCGGTGTCGAAGCCTTGGAATCGGGGTGCCATTGGGGAGCTCCTCTCTCGCCCTCCCTTAGCCAAGCACACACCGTGCCAGGCTTCCCACCCGGGCGTTCAAGTCCCGCAGAAGGTGCGCACCACCGCCTGCCCCATCTCCGGGGGCCGGGCCAGATCGGCGTGCTCCGGCTGATCCGACCACGGATCGGCGAGCACCCCGAGCAACCGTTCCACGGGGGCGAAGTCCAGTCGCTCGGTGGCGGCGTCCACGGCCCACTGCGCCAGGTGATTGCGCAGGACGAACGCCGGATTGACGGCGCGCATGGCCGCGCGGCGCTCGGCATCGCTGCGCCGCTCCGCCATCAGCCGCGCCCGCCAGGCCGACAGCCACGCATCCGCCGCTTGCGGATCCCGGAACCCCTGCCGGAACCCATCATCCCCGCGCGCATCGGTCCCGTCCAACTCGCCGAGCCGGCGGAAGGTCAGGGTCCAGTCGGCCCCTTCCGCCGCCATACGCCGGAGCAGGTCGTGGACCAGATCATCGTCGCCGGGGCGCGCCTCGGCCAGACCGATCTTCGCCCGCAACCCGGCGCGGTGGACGGCCTCAAAGTGCGGCCGGTAGCCGCTCAGGGCCTCGCGAGCGCGATCCAGGGCGCTGTCCGGGTCGTCGTCGAGCAGCGGCAGCAGCGCCTCGGCCAGGCGCGCCAGATTCCACTCGCCGATGGCCGGCTGCTGATCGAAGGCGTAGCGCCCGAAGTGGTCGATGGAGCTGTAGACGGTGCCTGGATCGAAGGCGTCGAGGAAGCCGAAGGGCCCGTAATCGATGGTCTCGCCGGCCACCGAGAGGTTGTCGGTGTTCATCACGCCGTGGATGAACCCGACGTGCATCCAGCCGGCAATCAGCTCCGCGGTGGCAGTGGCCACCGCCTCGAGCAGCGCCTGATAAGGCTGCGGTGCCCAAGTGCAGTGTGGATAGTGGCGGACCAGGACGTAGTCGGCCAGCCGCCGCACGGCCGCCTGGTCACCGCGCCGGGCGAAGTACTCGAAGGTCCCCACGCGCACGTGGCTCGACGCCACCCGGGTGAGGACCCCGCCAGGCTCCGGGCTGTGGCGCCAGACGGTTTCGCCGGTGGCCACCGCCGCCAGGGTGCGGGTGGTGGGGATGCCGAGGGCGGCCATCGCCTCGCTGGCCAGGTACTCCCGCACCACCGGGCCGATGGGCGCGCGCCCGTCGCCGCCGCGGGAGAACGGCGTCGGTCCGGCGCCCTTGAGCTGGATATCGCGCCGAACGCCGTCGACATCGATCAGCTCGCCGAGGAGCAGCGCCCGGCCGTCGCCGAGCTGCGGGACGAAGTGCCCGAACTGATGCCCCGCGTAGGCCTGGGCAACGGGATCCGCCCCGGCGGGCACCCGATTGCCGGCGAATACCGCCAGCCCCGCCTCACCCGCCAGCGACTGGGGCTCGAGCCCGAGCTGCCGGGCCAGCGGGCGATTAAGCCGCACCCACTGCGGCCGCGCCACCGGGGTCGGCCCGAGCCGGGCATGGAAGCGATCGGGCAGCGCGGCGTAGGTCGCCTCCCAAGGCAGGCTATCGATCTCGCTGAGCGGTGGACGCACGGCACCACCCCGCAATCCGCTGATTGGGATTCCATGATGCCGCGATGACGGCGCGCATTCGGCCCACCCGGCGTCCGGGAAAACCGGCCCCGCCGATGGAACCGCTCCGGCCCGCCGGCTCCGGGCTGCCCACGGCCATTCCTTCGGCCGGCGCGCCGCACCGGCCAACCAACAAGGAATCGAGCGGACATGGTATCTTGAATACCCAGAAGAAAAGGCAGGCTTTCGCGCCTGGGTGGCGACGGGGCTCCCGCGGTGGACGCCGGGCCGGTGCTGGCTTACGGTAGATGCCACGGGCAACCCCCGGGACAGGCAGGGATTGCGCGCCCCCCAGCGCGGCTGCCGCGGGCTCAAGATCGGGTAGTTTGAATGGCGCCAGACGATAGCCGCGCAGACAAGGACGACGCCCAGCAACTGATCCGCCGCGCCCTGGAGGCGCTCCAGGGCGCGTTCACCGTTTCGCCGGTGCCAACCGGCGGCGATGAGGACCAGGCGCGCCTGGCCCTGCCGGCGCTGGTGCTGGCCACGGAGGCGGCGGCCATCGCCGTGCTCGACGAGCGCGGCGGGATCATCTTCGCCAACCCCAAGGCGCGGCAGCTCCTCGATCTCAACCACACCACCCCGCCCGGCGACGATCGGGCCCCGGATCCGCCGTCGGAACTGCTCGCCTTCCGCCTGGTGGCGATCACCGGCACGCCGCTGTTCGACGCCCGCTGCGAGATCCACACCGCCGAGCGCGGCCGCCACGTCCTCTCGGTCAATGCCGCCCCCCTACCGGACAGCGGGAACGGGCCGCCGCTGGTGGCCCTGGCCATGACCGACCTCACGGGGCAGTACGACTACTACGAGCACGCCCTGCGCGAGAGCGAACAGCGCCTGAAACTGGCCACCGAGGCCGCCGGGCTCGGCGTCTGGGAGTACGACCTGAAAACCGATACCTACCACTGGGACGAGCGCATGATGGCCATCTACGGCCTGGATGAATCGCAGCGGCCGGTCACCTACCAGGACTGGCTGGCCCTGCTGGTCCCGGAGCACCAGGACCGGCTGCATGCAGCGAGCAGCCCCGGCGCCGGGCGCGGCGAACGCCGCGAGATCGAGTTCCGCATCCGCCGTCCCGACGGTGAGCAGCGCCACATCCGCGCCGTCTGGCAGGGCATCGAGGATCCGCACGGACGGACCCAGCGGCTGGTGGGCACCAACGAGGACATCACCGAGCAGCGCGAGCTGCAGAGCGAGCTGGAGTACCGGGCCGCCCACGATCCGCTCACCGACCTGTTCAACCGGGCCAAGATCCAGCAACTGCTGCGCGCCGCCCAGGCCGCCTTCACCCGGCACGGTACGCCATTCGCCGTGCTGCTCTTCGATGTGGATCACTTCAAGCGCGTCAACGACCGCTACGGCCACGGCGCCGGCGACGCCGTCCTCTGGGAGATGGCCCGGCGCATCGAGAGCGTCCTGCGCGAGACCGACCACATGGGCCGCTGGGGCGGCGAGGAGTTCCTGGTCCTGGCCAGCCAGACCGACGAGGCAGGCGCCGAGACCCTGGCCGAGCGCATCCGCCGCCAGGTGGCCCAAACGCCCTTCGAGGGCGTGGGCACGGTCACGGTTAGCCTCGGGGTGGCCGCGGCCGAGGCCGGCACCTCCCTAGAGACCCTTGAGCAGCGCGCCGACCGCGCGCTCTACGCCGCCAAGCACAACGGCCGCAACCAGTCCGTCCGCTACTCCCGGCTCCCGGAGACCGCCGATGATGGGCCTGCAGCCCCTGCTCGATGAGGCGGTCGCCCGCCGCGCCTCGGACCTGTTCCTGACCGTCGGGGCGCCGCCGGCGCTGAAGATCGACGGCACCGTCACCGCGCTTGAGGCCGACACGCTGGACTCCGCCGCAGTCCGCGAGCTGGTCGCCGAGACCCTCAGCGACACACAACAGGCGGAGCTGGCACAGACCCGCGAAGCCAATTTCGCCATCGTCACCGAGACCGGCGCCCGCTTCCGGGTCAGCGCCTTCTACCAGCGCGGCGAGCCCGGCCTGGTCATCCGGCGCATCGAGACCGCCATCCCCACCCTGGACGACCTCGCCCTGCCCGGCGTGCTGCGCGAACTGGCCACGCGCAAGCGCGGGCTGATCCTCTTCGTCGGGGGGACCGGCACGGGTAAGTCCACTTCCCTGGCCGCCATGATCAACGAACGCAACGCGGCCGCCCCGGGGCACATCCTCACCGTCGAGGATCCGGTGGAGTTCATCCACCCGCACCGACAGTGCCTGGTCACCCAGCGCGAAGTCGGGGTGGACACTGCGGACTTCGAGACGGCCCTGCGCAATGCCCTGCGCCAGGCCCCGGACGCCATCCTCATCGGCGAGGTGCGCTCCCGCGAGGTGATGGACTACGCCGTCGCCTTCGCCGAGACCGGTCACCTGACCCTGGCCACCCTGCACGCCAACAACGCCAACCAGGCCCTGGATCGGATCATCAACTTCTTCCCCGCCGACCGGCGCGAGCAGCTGCTCATGGACCTGTCGCTGAACCTGCAGGCGATCGTCGCCCAACAGCTGATCCCCGCTGCCGACGGCCACGGCCGCGTGGCGGCGCTGGAGGTTCTGCTCAACACCCCGCTGGTCCAGGAGCGCATCCGCAACGGCGAGATCGACACCCTCAAGGCCACCATGGCGGCCTCCGAGGAAGCCGGCATGCAGACCTTCGACCATCACCTGTATCAGCTCTACACCGAGGGCCGGATCCGCTACGAGGACGCCCTCGCCCACGCCGACTCGGCCAATGAGGTGCGGCTGCGGGTGAAGCTCGAACGGGAGGAGGACGGCACCGACGCGACGCCGTCGGGCGGGAGCGGGCTACGGTTGCGCAGCTGAGCCACCGCCCCGCCGCCGCCCCCGGCAGCGCCCCGGTTATCCCGAAGCGCGGTCGCGGCGCGCCCCCTCGATCTCCTTCTGCCGCTTCGCCAGGCGCCGGGCGAGGACCACCTCGCCGGTACGCACGAAGTGCTCGTGGTTGGCCTCCACGTCCTCGCGGATATAACGGTAGTTCACCATCAGGCCGTAGGACTCGCGCAGCCGCGCCGCCGAATCATCGGCGAAGGGATTGACCTGCTCCAGCCGGGCCCCGTTGCTCAGGTGGAAGCGGGCCACCGGATCGGCCACCGTGCCCCGGCGCTTGACCCGGGTTAGGTAGGCCCGGGCGACTCGCTCCAGGGGGGCGGCCAGCACCGCCTCGTGTCCGTGGGGTTCGGCCAGCAGCCGCCGGAAGGCCGCGACCGTATCGCCCTCGCCCGCAGCCTTGTGCAGACGGTCGCGGTCGTCCGCCAGCAGCTGTTCCAGCCAGGCGCGATCGATCGCCGGCTCCGTACCGTCGCCCCCCTCCAGCGCCCGGGCGAGCCCGGGCACCGGCGAGAGCGTGACGAACCGCTCTACCTGCGGGAACTCCGCAGCCAGCTCCTCCATAACCTGCTTGAGCAGGAAGTTGCCGAAGGAGATGCCGCGCAGCCCGAACTGGCAATTGCTGATGGAGAAGAAGACCGCGGTGTCGGCCTGGGCGGGATCGGCAACCGGCTCCTCCGGCGAGAGCAGGGGCCCCGTGCGTTCCGGGATCCCCTGGACCAGCCCCACCTCGACGAAGATCAACGGCTCGCCGGGCAGGGCCGGATGGAAGAAGCCGAAGCAGCGCCGGTCGCCTGCCAGGCGCCGGCGCAGATCCTCCCAGCCCTGGATGGCGTGGACCGATTCGTACTTGATCAGCTTCTCGAGCAGCCGCGCCGAGCTGTCCCAGTCGATACGCTGAAGCTGCAGGAACCCCGGATTGAACCAGGAGCTGAGCAGATGCCGCAGGTCCTCATCCACCGGCCGCAGGCCCGGGTCCTCGCGGAGCCTCTCGAGCAGGTGCTCGCGCAGGGCCACCAGCACCCGCGTTCCGTCGGGCGCCCGGTTCAGCCGGCGGAAGAGCTCCTGGCGCGGCGGCTCGGCCACGCGCTTGAGCGCATCGAGACCGTCCCGGCCGCCGCTCTGCCGGTAGCGTTCCGCCGCCTCGCGGACCTGATCGGCATCGCACTCGAACTCGTCGCGCAGCGCCTGCAGAAAGTTCCCGGTACCTTCCGGATCGAGGCGTTCCAGACCGCGGACCACCTCCCGGGCCAGCGCCGCGCCGCTGGCCTCGCCCCGGCTGGTTAGCAGCTCCCGGCAGTGATCCGCCAGTTGCCGACTGGTCTTCGCACCGCCCTTGACCCGCGAGAGCCGCAGCCCCCGATCGGCTACCGAATCCACCAGACGATTCCACCAGGCTGTCTTCATGGCGTCACCCCATCAGTGCGTCGGGCAATCCCGTGGCAATGGCCGGGAAGATGGAAATGATCACGATGGCCAGGAGCATCAGCAGCATGAACGGCAATGCCCCGCGCAGGATCGCCCCAAGCCGCACGTCCGGTGCGATCCCCTTGAGCACGAAGAGGTTCAGCCCCACGGGCGGGGTGATCAGGCCGATCTCCAGGTTGATGGTCATGATGATCCCGAACCAGATCGGATCGAAGCCGGCCTCCAGGACCATCGGCAGCAGGATCGGGGCGGTCATCGGGATCACCGCCACCGGCGGCAGGAAGAGCCCGGCGATGAGCAGGAAGACATTGATCACTGCCATCAGCGTCCACGGATTGACGTCCAGGGCGGCCACGGCCGCCGCCGCGGCCTGCGGGACGTGGAGCGAGGAGAGCATGAAGCCGAACAAACCGGCGCAGCCGATGATCATCATGATCATCACCGAATCGCGCATGGCCGAATGGACGATGCCCCACCACGCCCGCGGCCGCCAGATCCGGTAGAGCACCACGACCATCAGGATCGCTGCCACGGCACCGACCCCGGCCGCCTCCGACGGGGTCGCCACCCCGCCGTAGAGCGCCCACATGATGAAGACGATGATCAGAAAGAACGGGATCAGCTTGGGCAGCTTGGCGAAGCGGTCCTTCCAGGAGTAGTGGATGTCGCTCTCCAGCCGGGCGAGCGTCCCGGAACGCCAGGCGACGAAGACCGCCCACATCGAGAAGAGGACGATCAGCAGAATCCCGGGCAGGATCCCGGCCAGGAAGAGGCGGCCGATGGAGGTCTCCGTCGCCACGCCGTAGATGATCATGGTGACACTCGGCGGGATCAGGATGCCCAGCGTCGAGCCGGCGCCGATGGCCCCGGTGGTCAACCCCTCGGGGTAACCGCGACGGCGCAGCTCCGGGATGCCCATCCGGCCGATGGCGGCACAGGTCGCCGGCGACGACCCGTTCAGCGCGGAGAACAGACCACAGGCCCCGATGTTCGAGACCACCAGCCCGCCCGGCACCTTGTAGAGCCAACGGTGCAGCGCCTCGTAGACGTCGGCACCGGCCCGCGAGGACGCAATGGCCGCGCCCATCAGGATGAACATGGGGATGGCCACCAGCGTAAACTTGTCCATCGACCCGTAGAGCTGCTCGGCGAGCATTTCCACCGCCCCGACCCCCTCGAAGAAGATCAGGAACGCCGCGGCGGTCAGCCCCAGGGAGAAGGCCACCGGCGTACCGAGCAACAGAAAGACCAGCAACACGGCCAGGATGGCCAGTGCGATCCAGATGACAGTCATGCAGTTCTCCTCCTCGCGGCACTGCCCCGTTTATTGTTCTTTGAGCAGTTGCTCGGCTTCGCTGGGGAAGGGGCGCTCGCGGCCCGTGATGATGGCCGCGGTCTGGGCGATGTACTCCAGGCTCACCAGCAGCATGCCCACCGGCATGGCCAGGTAGGGGATCCACAGCCGGGGCCCCCAGACGGACATGGAGCGCCACTGCGTCTCGTAGTACTCCAGCCACCAGATGAAGCCGGTCACGAGCAGCAGGACCACAAAGCCGAACCCGAGGGTGTTGGCGACGACCGCCAGGATCCGCTTGCCGCGTGATCCGAGCAGCATGGGCAGCAGATCCATGGTCACGTGGCCGCGCTGCTGCAGCACGTACGGACTGCCCAGCAGGGTTGCGCCCACAAGCAGGAAGGTCACCAGCTCCGTCTGCCAGTACGTCGATTGATTCAGCCCGTAGCGGACGAAGACCATCTGGCAGACCACCAGAGCGGCCACGACCAGCATCAGGGAGGCGAGCGTCGCGGCCCCCGCGTTGAGGCCCCGCACCACGCGCAGGAATAGATCCATGGCAGGTTCTCCCGTCACACGGTGGGAAGAGGGGGACGCGCGCACCGTTGGCAGCGGATGTGTACGCGCGTCCCCGCGGCGGTCGGCTCCCGCGTCAGTCGACGCTCAGGGCCTTATCGAGCAGCTCCTGGCCCCGCGGGGTGTCCTCCACGAACTGCGGGAAGGCACTTTCCTCGGCGACGCTGCGCCAGGCCTCGAAGTCGCTGTCGTCCATGAAAGCCACCTCGACGCCCTGCTCGCGGAAGAGCTCGATCATCTCCTGATCCGATTCCTGCGCCGCCTCGTAGGCGAAGGCCTCGGCCTCCTCGCCTGCTTCCAGGAGGACTTGCTGCTGCGCCTCGGTCAGGTCGTTGAACGACGCCTTGGAGATCAGGATCGGCTCGTACATGAACCAGAGCGCGTAATCCCCCGGCGGGGTGACGCACTCGGTCTGCTCGTAGAGCCGGTAGGAGACCCAGCTCGCCGAGCTGGTCAGCGCCGAGTCGAGCACGCCGGTCTGCAGGGCGGTGTAGATCTCGGAGCTCGGCATCGAGTTGATCGACGCCCCCGCGGCCGAGAGCATCGTCTCGAACGACTGCCCGGCACCGCGGATTTGCGCGCCGTCGACGTCCTCCGGGGCCGTGATGCACTGCTCGTTGGACCCGAAACCGCCGGCCAGCCAGGTGTGGGCCAGGACCTTAACGCCGTTGTCCTCCATGACCTCGACGATCTCGTCCATGAATGCGGACTCATTGAGCCGCTGGGCGTGATCGTGATTCTTGACCAGCCCCGGCATCAGGGTCAGGTTGAACTCCGGATGCCGACCACCGGCGTAGGCCAGCGGTAGCGCGGTGATATCGAGACGGCCGCGCGCGATCGCCGGCCACTGCTCACGGGCCCCGTACAGGGACGAGTCGGGGTAGACACGGATCTCCAGACCGGTATCGGACTCGGCGGCCCGATCCGCGAGGATCTGCACCATCTCATCCCGAAAATCCCCTTGGCCTCCCGGCCACTGGTGGGACGCGGTAAGCCGGACCTCGCTGGCGGCGAGGCTCGAAGAACCAGCCGCGAGGACCGCGGCGGCGGCAGCGGACACGCTCAGTTGCGCAATCCGGCGTTGCGGATGACTGTTTTCCATCGGGACTCCTCCCAAGCGGCATTGGATCGTCGGGATCCGACCGTCGCCGGTGCCCGGTAACCGGGTCTTGTTGTCCGCAGCGACGGCCGGATCGGGTCTCGCTTACTGCTCTCGAATGGCTGGATCCTCCCTTATTGGTGCCTGTCGGTTCGGGGTATCCGGTTCAGTGGCGTTGCCCGCCGCCCACCAGCGTGCGCCCCTGCTCGAGCAGGTGGCCCTTCATGCAGGCGTCCGCCGCCTCGGGATCGCGATCGCGGAACGCCTCCATCAGCTGCCGGTGCTCCCCGAGCGAGGCCTGCAGGCGACCCGGCGTGCGCAGCTGCCGGTGGCGGGCCAGGATCAGGATGCGGCGCAGCTCCGCCGCCACCCGCTGCAGATAGGGGTTGCCGCACAGCTCCTGCAGCCGGGTGTGGAAGCGGTAGTTGTGTTCGTAGTACCGGTCGATATCGCCGTCGGCGGCGGCGGCCTCCAGCTGCTCGTGCAGCTCGAAGAGCTCATCCACCGCCTGCTGATCGATGCGTTCCACGCACTCGCGGGCGATGAGCCCCTCCAGCACGGCCATCACCGGGAACAGGTGGGCCAGATCGTCCTGGGACAGCTCGCGCACACGGCAGCCCCGGTGCGGCTCGAGCGTGACCAGGCCGTCGGCGTCGAGGATCTTCAGCGCCTCGCGGACGGGCGTCCGGCTGACGCCGAGCTCCTCGGCCAGCGCAAGCTCATCCACCCGATCCCCCGGGCTGAGCTCCTGCCGGAAGATCCGTTCCCGCAACAGGTCTGCAACCTGGCTGTACATAGCTTTGGTGCGAAGCGAATTGGCCATGGCCTTGCGTGACTCCCTGGCGTTGGCGGTTTGTAATTATGAATGTAGAATCTATAATGCACGCCGTCAACATGGCGACGAATACGCCACGCAACCGGGGCTCCGGCCACGCCCGGCCCGCCCCGCAAGAAGAAGGCGAGGAGGAGCGATGACCCCGCAACCCACGAGCCATCCGGCCGCTCACAACCTCTACACCACCCTGGCGCAACGGGCCGCGGCGACTCCGTCCAAGCCCTTTTTGATCACACCGGAGCGCGGAACCTGGACCTACGACGAGGCCTTCGGCCTGGCCGAGCACCTCTCCGCGGTCCTGGAGCAGATCGGGGTCCGGCGCGGCGACCGGGTGGCCGTGCAAGTCGACAAGAGCCCCGAGGCAGTCGCCCTCTACCTCGCCTGCCTGCACGCCGGCGCGGTCTTCCTGCCCCTGAACACCGCCTACAAGCGATCCGAGCTCGCCTTCTTCATCCAGGATGCGGAGCCCCGCCTCGTGGTGGGCGCCCCGGAGCGTGCCGAACTGCTGCGTGGGATCGTCGCCGAGCACCCGGCGACGCGCCTGGAGACCCTCGATGCCGCGGGCGGCGGAAGCCTGCTGGAAGAAGCGGCCGCCGGCATCGGACCGGCCCCCGCCACCGCCGCCGTCCATCCCGACGACCCGGCCAGCATCCTCTACACCTCGGGGACCACCGGCCGCCCCAAGGGCGCGGTGCTCTCCCACCGCAACCTGAGCGCCAACGCCCTGGCGCTGGAGGCCGCCTGGGGGTGGCGCCACGACGACGTGCTCATCCACGCCCTGCCGATCTTCCACGTCCACGGCCTGTTCGTGGCGCTCCACTGCGCCATGCTCGGGGCCTCGACCATCCACTTCCTGCCGCGCTTCGACGCCGGGCAGGTCGTTGCCCTGTTGCCCGAAGCGACGGTGCTCATGGGCGTACCGACCTTCTACACCCGGCTCCTTCAGCACGAGGGGCTCACCGCCGAGCAGTGCCGAACCATGCGGCTGTTCGTCGCCGGCTCGGCACCGCTGCAGGAGCAGACCTTCGAGGCGTGGCGGGCACGCACCGGCCACGCGATCCTCGAGCGCTACGGGATGACCGAGACGGGGATGAACCTGTCGAACCCCCTCGACGGGGAGCGTCGGCCGGGTACGGTCGGACGCCCCCTGCCCGGCGTCCGGGCGCGGATCGTCGATGACACGGGCCACGAGGTACCGCCCGGAACACCCGGCTCCCTGCAGATTCGGGGCCCGAACGTGTTCAACGGCTACTGGCGACTGCCGGAGAAGACCCGCGAGGAGTTCACCGATGATGGCTTCTTCATCACCGGCGACATGGCGCAGGTCAGCGAGGACGGCTACTACGCAATCATCGGCCGCGAGAAGGATCTGATCATCAGCGGCGGCTACAACGTCTACCCCAAGGAGGTGGAGAACGAGCTCGACGCCATGGATGAGGTGCAGGAGTCGGCGGTGGTGGGGCTGGACCACCCGGACCTTGGCGAGGCCGTGACCGCGTTCATCGTCCCCGCCGATGCCAACCGGCCGCCGGCCGGCGAGACCCTGATCCAGCGGCTCAAGGCCGAGCTGGCCGGCTACAAGGTGCCCAAGCAGGTCCACGTGGTCGACGAGCTGCCGCGCAACACCATGGGCAAGGTGCAGAAGAACGTCCTGCGCGAGCAGCACTCCGCCTAGGCCACCGCTGCCGGCTCAGGCGGCGGTGGCAACACCCCCGTCCCTCCCCGCGGGAACACCCCGGCGCGCCATCGGCGCGTCGGGATGTCCGGCCCGTATTGTCCGCCCCACCCAGGGTTGATAATCTGCAAACACCGTTTACAAAATCCCGAGGGTGCATATGGACATCACGGACCTCCTCCGCTTTGCCGTCGAGCAGGGCGCTTCCGATCTGCACCTCTCGGCCGGGCAGCCGCCCATCATCCGCGTGGACGGCGACATCCGCCGCATCGACGCGCCGGCGTTCAGCCACAAGGAAGTGCAGCGGCGCGTCTACGACATCATGAACGACAGCCAGCGCCGCGAGCTTGAGGCGCGGATGGAGACCGACTTCTCCTTCGCCGCCCGCGGGCTGGGCCGCTTTCGCGTCAACGCCTTCCAGCAGGACCGCGGCATGGGCGCGGTTTTCCGGACCATCCCGAGCGACATCCCCACGCTGGAGGGGTTACAGGCGCCGACGATCTTCCAGGACCTGTGTCGGCTGACACGGGGGCTGATCCTGGTCACCGGGCCCACCGGCTCCGGCAAGTCCACCACCCTGGCTGCGATGATCGACGAGAAGAACCGCCAGGACGCCGGTCATATCCTTACCATCGAGGATCCCATCGAGTTCGTCCACGAGCCGCAGCGCTCGCTGATCAACCAGCGCGAGGTCCACCGCGACACGCAGAGCTTCGACGCCGCCTTGCGCTCGGCGTTGCGCGAGGATCCGGATGTGATCCTGGTCGGCGAGCTGCGCGACCTGGAGACCATCCGCCTCGCCCTGACCGCCGCCGAGACCGGTCACCTGGTCTTCGGCACCCTGCACACGTCCTCGGCGCCGAAGACCATCGACCGCATCATCGACGTCTTCCCCGCCGCCGAGAAGGCCATGGTCCGCTCCATGCTGTCGGAGTCCCTGCAGGCGGTCATCTCGCAGACCCTGCTCAAGCGCATCGGCGGCGGCCGTGTCGCGGCCCACGAGATCATGATCGGCACCTCGGCCATCCGCAACCTCATCCGAGAGGACAAGGTGGCGCAGATGTACTCGACGATCCAGACGGGACAGGCGCAGGGGATGCAGACCCTCGATCACGCCCTGCAGCGGCTACTCCAGCGCGGCGAGGTGGAACACGCGGTGGCCACGGCGGCGTCCGCGCACGGGCTCGCCTGAGGGCGGCTGCGTACACCGGCTTGGGCGTTTACGGCTGATCGCCGCGAACCCACGGGCGCACACAGCCCGGGCGGGATGACCATAAAAAAACCCCCGGCTCCGTTGAGGAGCCGGGGGTTTTGGGTA
>NZ_JAJNRF010000017.1:0-26294 GCF_022228075.1 Halorhodospira sp. 9628 | reverse complement strand
GCTATACAGGCGCCCATACAAGCCCGTACTACCGGCCCCCCCCCCCCCCCGGGCCTTCCCCCCACCCCCCCCCCCCCCCCCCCCCCCGGGGCGCACCGCATCGGGAGCATCCTTCATGAACGAGATCAAGCAACGGCGTAGCGGGCGGACCAAAGTCTGGGCACCGGCGCTCACCCTCGGCGCAGCGCTGGCGGCCCTGCCTGGGCTCGCGGCGGCCGACGCCCTCGCCTTCGAACAACTGCTCGGCACGCCGGTGGCCGCCGCGGCACTGGACGAGCACCGCGGCATGGCGGACACCTTCCGTTACCAGACCAGCACCATCTCGGAACAGGGCACGGTCCTCGGCAACGTCGTGGAATCAAGCCCAAGCGGCATGAACATCATTCAGGACGGCGCCCTGCGCGACAATCACGGGCTGACCACGATCATCCAGAACTCCGGTCACCACGTGATCATCCAGGAAGCCACCAACATCAACGTGACGGTCACCCCATGAGCCGCCGCGCCACGGCACTGGCCACCCTCGGCGCCCTGGCCTGCCTGGCCCTGGCCGCGCCGGCCCCGGCCCACGCGGCGGGGCTGCCGATCCAGCAGCTCGGCGGCGGCCACCACGTCCAGGTGGAGAGCCTGCAGTCGGTGCGCTTCCGCGGCGTGGTCCGCCAGGCCCTGGACTACAGCTGCGGCTCGGCGGCGGTGGCCACCCTGCTCAGCTACCACTACGACCATGCAAAGGACGAGCCCGAGGTCTTCGCCGGCATGTTCGCGGCGGCGGATCAGGATCTGGTGCGCACCGAGGGCTTCTCGATGCTCGACATGCAGCGCTACCTGGCCGAGCTCGGCTACCGCGCCGACGGCTTCAACCTCACCCTGGCGCAGGTGGCCGAGCTACGCATCCCCTGCATCGTGCTCATCGACACCGGCGGCTACCTGCACTTCGTGGTGATCAAGGGCATCCGCGACGGCCAAGTGCTGGTCGGCGACCCGGCCATGGGCCTGCGCACCTACAGCGCCCAGACCTTCGAGCAGCTGCGCCGCGGCCCGCTGCTGATCATCCGCGACCGCCACGACCTCGCCCAGTTGAGTTTCAACCCGGACCGCGCCTGGGCTGTACAGACCCGCCTGCCCTTCGAGCACGCCCGCGAGCACCAGGGGCTGAGCGACTTCACCGGCAACCTACGCCGCCCAGGAGCGTGGTGATGGTCATGGCCGCACGCCTCGTTCACCGCACCGGCTGGGCCCTGGGCCTGGCGCTGGGCCTCGCCCTGATCAGCCCCGTTACGGCCGGCGAACCGCCCCACGACCCGTGGGAGGGCCTGGCGCGGGTCACCTCGGCCGAGTTGGAGCAGTGGCGCGGCGGCTGGACCAACAGCGACGGCGTCCTGGTGCGCTTCGGCTTCGAGCAAGCCGTGGCGGTCAACGGTGAGACCCGCGGTAGCATCGGACTGGACCCGATCACCCTGCGCCTCGGCGACCGCGCCGGCGCCCGCCGCGCCGCCCAGGAGATGGCGGAGGCCTTCCGGTTCACGACCACCGACGGCGTGCAGCTGCACATGGGCGATCAGGGAATGGCCCTGGTGCTCCAGAACAGCCTCGACAGCCAGCTGATCCAGGTCCTTCAGGACCTGGACGTCCAGCTCGAGGGGATCCCGGTGGAGCGCCTCGGCCGGCTGGGCGAGCTGATGCAGACGCAGATGCTGGAGGGTCTGCGCTAAGGCGCACGCGCGAGGGCCGGCTCAAGCGTGCTTGAGTGGGCGCCAACGCTTCCGACGGTCGCCTTCCGGGTTATACGCTATGATAACCAACGAGGCCCCCGACAGCCTCGAACTCGCCACCGAAGATCTCCGCCAGCGAGGCCCCGGCCTGCACGTCCACCGGATACCACACTAAGCCCGGCGGACAGGCAGCAGTGCGCACTGCGCGTTAACATGGCGCCATGCAGTTGCAGACGGTCTTTGCGGAGCCCCTCTGAGGCCTGGGGAATGCGACTAACCCAAGAGCAAATCATGGCCATTCATCGTGCTGTCGAGCAAATGACCGGCGGCACAGCACGCGTGCACCTCTTCGGATCGCGGGTTTTCGATGACGCGCGGGGCGGCGACGTCGATCTGCTCGTTACCCTCCCCGAGCCGGTCGACGATGCGACCTGGCTAGCGGCCCGGCTTGAAGCACAGATCAGCCGCGCGCTGGAAGGCCGATCGGTGGATGTCATCCTGAAGGCCCCGAACCTTGAGGTGAGCGCCATCCACCGGATTGCTGAGGAGCAAGGAGTCGAGCTTTGAACCACGAGCAGGCAGAAGAGGCGCGCCTTCAGTTTCTGACCCGGATCGCTGAACGCGAGCGCAGGCACCTGCTCGCAACCGATCAGCGGCTGTTCGAGGCACCGTTCACGACGGAGCGAGCGCGCGCCTTGGAGGATCACCCGCAAGAGGCTGAGCGGGTTGACGCCTTTGTGGCGCGCTTCGGCCGGCTCCAGGACACACTTGGTGACAAGCTGATCCCGGCGCTGCTGCGCGCGCTCGGCGAGCGCGTAGGTCCTGCCCTCGATAACTTGGATCGTGCCGAACGGTTCGGCTGGATTCCTTCCAGCGACGACTGGTTCGCTGTCCGCAAACTGCGCAACCAGATGGTGCATGAGTACATCGAGGACCCGGCGGTCCTTGCCGATGCCCTTCAGCGAGGGCACGCGTACGTGCCGGTGCTGGCACAGGTGACGGACAGCCTGATTGCGATCACAAAAGAGCGGGGTTGGGCGTAACCCGGGCCGTCCGCGACCCCGGGAGCTAAGATCCAGAGCCTCCCTGCTCGATTTCGGTGCTAAAATGGATACTAACTCAAGTACCCGAGGTCGTACTGATGGAGAACGTCATTTCCGCACAAGAGATCAAGCGCCGTGGCATCAGCGCGGTGGATCAGGCATTGAAGAACGGGCCGGTGCACGTCATCCAGCGCAACCGGCCCCGCTACGTGATCCTGAGCGAGGAGTCTTACCAGCGCTTGTCGGAGGGTACCCAGGCCCGGCAAAGGCTATGGGATCGCCTGCTAGGGGATGACGAGGCATACGGCGCAGCGCGCAACCGTGCGGAGCTGGACCGTGAGCTGCAATCAGAGCGCGAAGGCTGGCGCGATTAATGCGTGTTTTTCTGGACGCCAGCGCCATCATCTATCTGCTGGAGGGAGACAGGCAGACCCGGGACGCCACCCGGCAGGTGCTTGGGGGACTGGAACGCGGCTCTGACGAACCGCCGGTGCTGATGGCCTCAGCCTTGAGCCGGCTGGAGTGCCGGGTGCGCCCGCTGCGAGAATCCGACACGCAGGCATTGGAGCGACTGGATGGCTTCCTCGACGACCCGGGGCTCTCGGTGATAGCGCTGGACACCGCCGTGCTGGACAGGGCTACGGAGCTGCGCGCCCAATACAGGCTGCGCACACCCGATGCGATCCAGGCAGCTTGCCTGCTTACGGTGGACCCGAGGGGCGCGTTCGTCACGGGGGATGGCGACTTCGAGAAAGTCCCCGGCCTGCACGTCCACCGGATACCACACTAAGCCCGGCGGACAGGCAGCCATGCGCACTGCGCGTTAACATGACGTCATGACGCAAGATCGCACCGAGGCCATCCAGCAGGCCGTCCAGCCCGTCCTGGCAGCCTTCCCGGACGTGCAGGCCGCCTTCCTATTCGGGTCCCACGCGACGGGGCACGCTCGGGCAGACAGTGACGTCGACCTGGGCCTCGCCGGGCCGCCGGAGCGCCTCAAGGCACAACGCCTGGACCTGCTGACGGAGCTGACCCGGGCCGGCCTTGAGCGCATAGACCTGGTCCTCCTGGAACGTGCCGATCCGGCCCTGCAGTTCGAGGCCGTCCGCCACAACTGCCTAATCTACGCGCGGCCCGACTTCCAGCGCGGGACCTATTCCTCGCGCATCGCCCGCGAATACTGGGACCTTGAGCCGTATCTGCGCGTCCAGCGCGCCGCCCTGAAACGGAGGCTCCGCCGTGGTACAAGCCGAGATCATCCGCCGGCGCCTTGACGCGCTGACCGACCTCCAGCATCACCTGGACGACCTGCGGGCGCTTCAGGCGGTCTTTGCGGAGTTCCTCTGAGGTCCGGAGAACGCGGTTGCCCCCTCGCCCCACCTGTGGTTCCATAAATGCTCACAACCTGAACATCCCTCGCCGGACGGGCCTTCCTCAGGCGTCACCGTCCCGGCGGTAGCGTGCCCGAACGCTCTACCCCCCTCTGCACGAGCCAGCCGAAGCCCATGGAGACCACTGACCTTACGGGGAAGTTGCGTGGGCAGCTTGAGAGGGAGCGTGGCCTCATAGCCTGCGCCTATCTCTACGGCAGTCGCGCGACCGGGCAAGCTCGGGACGATAGCGATGTCGACCTCGCCGTCCTCTTCCGCGATCCACAGCAGCCTGCGCTGGTCTGCCCCGCCGCCCGCTTGGCTCAGAGACTGGAGCAAGCCATCAGACGCCCGATTGACCTGATTGACGTCGAGCAGGCGCCGGTCGACCTGGTGCACCGCATCCTGCGCGATGGCATCCTGTTGCTCGATGCCATCCCGGAACGACGGATCGCTTTCGAGGTCGATGCGCGGAATCGCTACTTCGACCTGCTGCCTTACCTGCAGGAATACCGACGGAGTTCTGCCGCGTGACCGATCACCCCCTGCTCGACAAGAAACTAGCTTTTATCGAGAGCCGGGTCCAGGAGCTTCGGGAACTCGCCCAGCCCGAGCTGGTCGGCCATGACCTTCGAGAGACGCGCTTTGTCGAGCACACGTTGCAGCTGGCCATCCAGGCAGCGCTAGACGCAGCCTCCCAGGTAGTCTCCGCGAAACGGCTGGGAGAACCGGAGACCAACCGCGCTCTCTTTGAGCACCTCGGCCGCTACGGCATCATCGAGCCCGACTTGGTCGAGCCCCTGGCGGCAATGGCTGGCTTCCGCAATGTGCTGGTTCACGGCTACCAAGAGGTCGATGCGCGGATCGTCCGGGATGTCGTGGAGAACCACCTGGATGACCTGCTGGCATTCGTCGAGGCGCTTCGAGGCCAGCTCCTCTGACCCCCCTCGCGGGCTCCTGGGCTTCCAACCAGGCCTGCATATCTGCGGTACGCGGCTGCCGGGTCAGCGCCGCGACGCATGGACTCGGTGACCGGCGGTTGCCCCCTCGCCCCACCTGTGGTTCCATGAGCGCTCATAACCTGAACATCCCTCGCCGGACGGGCCTTTCCGAGGCGTCACCGTCCCGGTGGTAGCGTGCTCAAACGCCCTACCCCCGGCCCCCTACGCCCCTCACGGAAACGCCACCGCATGGATTCCGAAGAGCTCCGTCTGTCCGAGGCGAAGCCAGGGGGTCTCCAGCGAACGAGCAAGCGGTCAAGCCCATCCTGGGCATGCATGAACCTGTGCCGTACAATATCGTTGTCATTGCCATACACCCCGAGAGAGGGGGGGGGGGATGCCCGCATGGAACAGGAAACCACCAAGGTGACGGTGCGCCTGCCCAAACAGGATGTGGAGTTCGCGAAGGCCTATGCCAAGGCCCACGGCATGAGCGTTACCGAGGTCATTGATCGCCATCTGCGTCGCCTTCGCGCGCTGGAGGGGCATGTGCCAAGTGCCGAGCTGGAGGCCATTACCGGCCTGATCCCCCCTGATGTGGATCCTGTGAAGGTTTATCACGACCACCTGCACCACAAACACCAATCGTGATCATGCTCGACCTGAACGTCCTGCTGGACGTTCTGCAAAAGCGAGAGCGACACTATCGCGTCTCGGCGGCTGTACTAGAACAGGTGCTGCGTGGTGATGAAGAGGGTGCAATCAGCGCACATGCGGCAACCACGGTGTACTACCTCGTTGCACGGTATGCGGATCGCACCTCGGCCGATCAGGCATTGAGCTGGCTGCTCCAGCATTTGCACGTATGCGCAGTGGGACGCGTCGAGCTCGAACGAGCTCAATCCCTCGGTTGGGCGGATTTCGAAGATGCTGTGGTAGCGGCCACTGCGGAGCGCGCGGGTTGCACCTCCGTTATCACGCGCAACGTCAAGGATTTCGCCGGATCGCCCGTACCCGTGCTGACACCGCAGGAATTCCTCCTGCGTTAAGGGCGGTTCTCCGGCCGGCTCAGGGCCTCCATCGCCGAGAGGGTCGACTCCAACAGGTCTGGACACGGTAGGTTAACGGTCATCCAGGGCGCAGCGAAGCGCCCGCGGTGTCGAGCTGGTGCTTACCACCGGCCGTCTCACCGTCGCCCGAGCCGCTCGACCCACAGTGGATGATAGAAACACCTGATGAGCCAGGAGACCCCCGACTACGACCAGGACTTCAAGAACCTGATCGTCGACTACCCCCGTGAGGCGATCGCCTTTTTCGCCAGCCAGGAGGCGGTACGCCTCGATGAATCCGTGCGCGTGCTCCCCATCCGTCAGGAACAGCTCAAGGAGCGGCTGCGTCACCACTACCGGGCCCTCGACACCCCACTGCACATCGAATGGTCGAACGGCGAGCGCGAGGTAACAGCAGCAACATCGTCGCCCGCCTGTGCCTGCCGTTGATGCACTGGGAAGGCACCGACGAGAAGCTCGAAGCCCGCGCCAGTGCACTGCAGGGGCTTGAGACCCTGGAGCCGGACCCGAACAAGCGGCTCAAGTATGCGGATTTCGTCGATAACTACGCGCAGCTCGATGACAATGAGCAGGAACTGTTCAGGCAGCGCTACCCCGAGGAGGAAGCCATCATGACCGGGATCGTAAGCCGCTCAAGACAAGAGGGTCGGCAGGAAGGTCTGCAAGAGGGCCGGCAAGAGGGCCGGCAAGAGGGCCGGCAAGAGGGCCGGCAAGAGGGTCGACTCGAAGGCGAGGCCAAGATGCTCGCACGAATGCTGGAAAGGCGGTTCGGCCCGCTGAACGAGCAGCAACTCGAACGGATCCGCTCGGCCGACGAGCAGACCCTGTGGGCTTGGTCCGACCGCGTCTTCCAGGCCGACAGCGTCGATGAGGTCTTGGACAGCCAGAGCTGAGGCTCGACCCATCGCGCTGAACGCACTCGGTGACCGGCGGTTGCCCCCTCGCTGCACCTGTGATTTCATGGTTGTTCACAACCTGAACATCCCTCGCCGGGCGGGCCTTCCTCAGGCGTCACCGTCCTGGCGGTAGCGTGCCCGAACGCCCTACCCCGGCCACCTAAGCCCCTCACGGGAACGCCAGCGCATGGATTCCGAAGAGCTCCACCTGCAGGTCCTGCGCCTGCTCGATCACAACCCCAACCTCAGCCAGCGCCAGATCGCCCGCGAGCTCGGATTGTCCGTCGGCAAGACGAACTACGCCGTCCGCGCCGTGATCAGCCGCGGCTGGGTGAAGGCGCAGAACTTCTCCAACGCGCCGGACAAGCGCCGCTACCTCTACCGGCTCACCCCCGCCGGGGTCAGCGAGAAGGCGCAGTTGGCCTACCGCCACCTGCAGCGCAAGCGCGCCGAGCACCAGCGCCTGATGGAGGAGATCGAGGCCCTGCGCGCGGAGGTCGGCGAGGCCGAGGGCGACGCGGAGCCGGCGGAGCGTCCGGCGGGGCCACAGGGCTGAAACGCAATGGAGCAGGCAGGACAGCACCCGCAGCTGCACCTGGTCAGCCAGCGGCTTGCCGAGCACGAAGACATCCTCGTGGCAATCGCGTTCGGATCCGTGGTCATGAGCAGGAGCTATTTAGGCAGCGCTACCCCGAGGAGCAAGCCATCATGACCGGGATCGTAAGCCGCTCAAGACAAGAGGGTCGGCAGGAAGGTCTGCAAGAGGGCCGGCAAGAGGGTCGGCAAGAGGGTCGGCAAGAGGGCCGACTGGAAGGCGAGGCCAAGATGCTCGCACGGATGCTGGAGCGACGGTTCGGCCCGCTCAACAATCATCAACTCGAACGGATTCGCTCTGCTGACGAGCAGACCCTATGGGCTTGGTCCGACCGCGTCTTCCAGGCCGACAGCGCCGATGAGGTCTTGGACAGCCAGAGCTGAGGCTCGACCCCGTCGCCGGGAAAACCCAATGAGCCAGGAGACACCCGACTACGACCAGGACTTCAAGAACCTGATCGTCGACTACCCCCGTGAGGCGATCGCCTTTTTCGCCAATCAGGAGGCAGCGCGTGTCGATCACTCGGTACGCGTACTCCCCATCCGTCAGGAACAGCTTAAGGAGCGGCTCCGCCACCACTACCGGGCCCTCGACACCCCACTGCACATCGAATGGCCGAACGGCGAGCGCGAGGTGCTGGCCTTCGCCTTCGAGGAGGAGACCCGGACCGAACGCTTCGACATCCACCGGCTGATCCATTACTGCACCGACCTCTCACAGATGCTCGGCACAACCCGGATCGTGCCGGTGGTCATCTTCCTCTCCGCACGCCCGGTGCCCACACGGCTGGAGCTGGCCGGGGATCAGCGCACTTACCTGAGCTTCCAGTACCTCTACTGGCAGGCCGGAGCCGAGCCGTACCGGCAGCACCTGGACAGCAGCAACATCGTCGCCCGCCTGTGCCTGCCGCTGATGCACTGGGAGGGCACCGACGAGAAGCTCGAAGCCCGCGCCAGCGCGCTGCAGGGGCTAGAGACCCTGGAACCGGACCCGAACAGGCGGCTTAAGTATGCGGATTTCGTCGACAACTACGCACAGCTCGATGACAATGAACAGGAACTGTTCAAGCAGCGTTACCCCGAGGAGCAAGCCATCATGACCGGGATCGTAAGCCGCTCAAGACAAGAGGGTCGGCAGGAAGGTCTGCAAGAGGGCCGGCAAGAGGGTCGACTCGAAGGCGAGGCCAAGATGCTCGCACGAATGCTGGAAAGGCGGTTCGGCCCGCTGAACGAGCAGCAACTCGAACGGATCCGCTCGGCCGACGAGCAGACCCTGTGGGCTTGGTCCGACCGCGTCTTCCAGGCCGACAGCGTCGATGAGGTCTTGGACAGCCAGAGCTGAGGCTCGACCCATCGCGCTGAACGCACTCGGTGACCGGCGGTTGCCCCCTCGCTGCACCTGTGATTTCATGGTTGTTCACAACCTGAACATCCCTCGCCGGGCGGGCCTTCCTCAGGCGTCACCGTCCTGGCGGTAGCGTGCCCAAACGCCCTACCCCGGACCCCTACGCCCCTCACGGAAACGCCAGCGCATGGATTCCGAAGAGCTCCACCTGCAGGTCCTGCGCCTGCTCGATCACAACCCCAACCTCAGCCAGCGCCAGATCGCCCGCGAGCTCGGCTTGTCCGTCGGCAAGACGAACTACGCCGTCCGCGCCGTGATCAGCCGCGGCTGGGTGAAGGCGCAGAACTTCTCCAGCGCGCCGGACAAGCGCCGCTACCTCTATCGGCTCACCCCCGCCGGGGTCAGCGAGAAGGCGCAACTGGCCTACCGCCACCTGCAGCGCAAGCGCGCCGAGCACGAGCGCCTGATGGCGGAGATCGAGGCCCTGCGCGCCGAGATCGAGGAGGCCACGGGAGAGTCGGAGCCGGCGGAGCGTCCGGCGGGACCGCAGGGCTGAAATGCTCAACACTGCCAGTGACGGCGCTATAGTAGAGGGTGGTATTCACAAACGCCTTCACATTACCGGGCTAGGCACTCTATGAGCGAGCTTCACCGAATCACTTTCGATCCGGAACTATGCGGTGGGCGCCCATGCATTCGCGGCATGCGTGTGCGAGTGACGGATATCCTCGACCTCCTGGCAGCCGGGGCAAGCCGTGACGAAATCCTCAAGGACTACCCGTATCTGGAGATGGAGGACATTACCGCGGCTCTCCAATTTGCCGCGCGTCGCGCCGACCACCCCGTTATGCACGTCGCTTGACTTCCTCCTCGCCCTAAAGGACGAGGCTCCCCGCGCTTTCATGGGTAAATGAAATTCCTGGTTGATGCTCAACTCCCGCCGGCGCTAGCTCGCTGGCTTGCGTGCCAAGGCGTGTCGGCTGAGCACGTGTCTGATGTCGGTCTGCTGGCCGCCTCTGACGCGATGATTTGGGAGCACGCGGCTCAATCGGGTGCTGTCATCGTCACCAAAGATGAAGACTTTGCTCTTTGGCGTTCTGTGAGTGTCTCAAGACACCCAACTATTGTATGGCTGCGAGTCGGAAATACACGCAAGGCAGAATTGCTTCAATGGTTCGAGCCGCTACTACCGCGGATAATGGCGGCTATTGAGCGAGGTGAGACGTTGATCGAAATTGACTGAGTTGCCGGGAATATTCGCCGAATTTTGCAAAACCCGTTCTAAATCAATACTTTACAAGCAATCCGGCTTTACAAAAATCGCCTCTTCGCTTGCAGATTTCGTCTCACCGGCTGAATCCTGCAAGGGTCGATCGGAAGCCGCCCCGGCCCAAGGCGCACATCCCCCGCAGCGGAAGATTGCAAGCCCTGCTTGTAATCTTCCGCAGCTTACGGTGCCGGGCAACCGGCCAAGGACGCAAGCCCCGCAGCTATGTGCGACTGCCGGGGCGCCCGCCCCAGGCGCGGGCGAGGACATCCGAGTGGATCGGGCCGAGGCTGTGGGCGTAGTAGAGCAGCAGGGTGCCCGGGTCGCGGTGGCCGACCAGCTTGGCCAGGGCGAGCCACGCCTCGCCGCCGAGCCCTTCGGTGCTCGCCAGCGCCTCAGGCTGGCGCAACGCCGGCAGCCGCTCCAGGGCGGTATCGGAAAACATCCACGCATCGCGCTCAAGCAGCTGATCGCGAAAATCCCGGTATTGCGCAGCATGCCAGCGCAGCAGCAGCCAGGAGACCATGCTGTGGCGAAGCAAATGGAAGTCCACCCCTTCGCCCAGGATCGGGCGCAGGACCTCGAGCAGTGGAGCGATCAGCCCGTGGTGGCGGTACCCGCGCGCATTGCCCTCCGGCCCAAATAGCGCAACGTCCTGCGCTCGCTCCCAAGGGAACTGCTGACGCCGGCGCTGCGCCCAGCCCTGGATCTGCGCCACCGGCCCCGGCGGCGCCAGGGCGTGGAGCGGGATCCGCCGCCGTGCCGCCGGCGTCTTGCCGGCTCGGATTTCCACCCAGCACTCGGTGGCATCGACAAAGAGATCGCCGAGGGTCAGCGCGCAGACCTCCGAGGCGCGCACACCGGCGTAGAAGCCGAGCGTCAGCGCCGCGGCCCATTGCGCGTAACGCGCATCGTGCTCGCGGCTCACCAAGACGCCGTGGGCGTACTCAAAGTCAGCGGGGGTGACGATCGCCGTCCGCGCCGGGGCGTGCGCCGCACCCTCGCGCGGTGTGCTCAGCGCGAACTCGGCCTCGGCCAGCCACCCGCCGGCCTGCTGGCCGTAGCGCAGCAGCTCGAACCAGGTGGTGCGAAAGTGCTCGGCGCTGCGAGGACTCCAGCGCCGCGCCGCGACCACGCACCCGGTGACCTCCTCGATGGTCTCATCGTCCCAGTCGCGCAGATCCAGCACCTCCTCCATGCCCAGCAACTCCGGCGAGGCGATCCGACTGTAGTAATCGGCGAGGGTCTGGACCTTGACCCCATCACGGAGCAGCTTGTCGGCACCCCAAGCGAGGGCCAGCTGCACGATGCTCGCCGGGTAACCGAGCGCATCGGCGCGTTCGAGCAGCGCCTTGCACGCGGCCAACGCCTCATCCCGTGCGCGGGCGGGCAGGGTCCCGCGCGCCGTCTGCAGCGCGCGCATCCGGGCGATGAAGGCATCGAGGAGATTGCGCGCACGACGCGGCCAGTCCTCCGGCCGGGGCATCGGATCGTCGCCGATGGGGCCCGGTTGCTGGCGCTCCACCGCCCCCTCGCCCGCCCCTGTACGGGGGTGGGGCGCCGGGCGCAGGAGCCGATCCCCAGGCCGGCGCTGCGCGGTCTGCACGGACCAGTCGAGACGGGCGCCGGTGCCCGTGCGCGCCGCCGCCGGCAACGGGAACGCGGCGAGCAGCTCGACCCAGGCCGCCGGCACACCGTAGGCCAGCGGCAGCAGCCGCCCAGCGTGGGCGAAGCGCTGCCACCCACGGACGGTGGCACCCGGGACCCGGCGCTCACGCTCGAAATCCGCGGCAAAAGTGGCGAACGCATCGCGCAGCCACCGCCGAAGCGCGCGCTCATAAGCGCGCACCGCTGCCGCGTCGTCAGGCGGCGTTGCGCTGACAAGCACCGGGGCGGCCACCAGCCGATCGCCCGCCGCCCGCGGACGCGGGGGCAGGTGCTTGCGGCACGCCTTTGGTGGCCGGACAGGGTGCACCGCACCGCTGAAATCCGTCGGCTCGACCGGCAGCGCCAGCGTCCCATCCCGATCGACATCGGCCCAGCGCAGGCGCGCGAGCGTGCCGACGACCACGCGTTCACCCATGCCCACCCGCGTTACCAGGCGCACGGCCAGGGCGAAGAGTAGATCCGCCGGGTCCGCATCGGTGCGCCCGCGCAGCCAGGGGTCCAGGTAGGCATCCAGCGCGGCGGCGGTCATCTGACAGCGCAGCTGCTCCGGGCTGACCGCCAGCGTCGAGGGCCGGGGCTCGAGGATCGGGGTGACTGGCAGGACCGCCTCGATCCGGCCCGTCTGATTGAGCCGCTGCAAAAGCCGCCGCAACCAGGCCCGATGCCGGCGCCTGGATCGGCGCTGCGGATCGAAGGTGGCCTGCTCCAACGCCCTGAGCCCGGACCCATCTAGGCGCCCCTGCTCATCGAGCGCCGCCGCGAGGGCTTCGACGACCCGCTCCCAATGCGCCGCATCCTCGAGGCCCAGCGCGCGGCGCTCCGGCTGCAGGGTTTCGATCAACGTCGTCCGGTCAAAGGACATCGGCAACCCCTCGGGGCTCATGGACCGTCGCACCCGCGGCACCGAGCAGCTCCGTGAAGGCCCGGTAGACCGCCGCGGCGTCGAAACCCTCGGTACTGCCCGGCGCCCAGACCCCCAGGCCCGCGCGGGCGTGGCCGAGCACGGCATCGACCTGCCGTTGGGCTAAGCGCTCACGCAGCACCGTTGCCACCGTGTGCCGCGGGGCATTGCGCGCCTGCCGATCCGGTTCCAGACCCGCCTCGCGCAGCGCGGCCTCCAGCCGCGGCTGGGTGAAGAGCCGACATTCGACCGTATCACGGCGAAGACGGACCAGTTCCGCGGGCAGCGCCTGCTGCGCCGTGGGGCGTTGATCGGTCACCGTGAAACCGCGGCGCTCAAGGAGCTGTACCACAATCGTGCGTACACGCTCATGGACCTGCAGCTGCTGCTCCAGCGGACGGCAGACCGGGATCACGCGCCGCTCGCGGTACACCCCGCTCGATTTGTCCGCCAGGTACGCGGCCGGGTGCGCTGCGGCGAGCACACCACGCTCGGCGACGACCCACTCGGTGCGCGGCCCGATCGGGCGCGCCCCGGTGGCCAGCAGCCAGACCAGGCTCGTGTAGGCCGCGTGCAGACGAACGACCTGCAGCAACTTCTCCGCGCAGCGCGGATCATTCGGGGGGAGTTGGAGCAGGTGCGCCCCGACGCCGTCGGCACCCCGGCGCAGACGGCGCAGCCATCGCTCGTAGGCGGCCGGCGGGATCGCCCGTCCGGACCCGGTCGGCGTCGGCTCCATCGCCTCGGACGGCTCCGACTCAAAACGAAGCGCCGCCAGCCGTTGCGCAAGATCGGGATCGTCGCCGGCCCGCTGGTCCACGGCCTGCGCCCATTCGTCGGTGACCGCATCAAACAATCCCTGCAGCTCGCCGGATACGAACCGGCGGTAGGCGGCGGGGGCGTTCTGCGCCAGCCCGAAGCGCCCGGTAAGGGCCCGTGCGGCGACCGCATCACGGGCGTGGGCCTCGATCCATAGTTCGGCGGTGGCGCGCAGGCGGTCTGCGGTGGGCAGCAGCCCCGGCGTGCCGTCGAGGGCACGGCGCAGGCGGCGGTTGATGCGACCCGGTTGGCCCGTAAACGGTGCTTGGTGCGGCGCATCGGCCAAGGCCTGCGCAATGCCCGCTGGCAGGCGCAACGTCACCTGGCAGTTGGCCCCGGTCCCGACCGCCACCGGCCCATCGAGCAGCCGATAGATCAAAAGCCCGGCGCTTTCATGCGGCGTCTGACCCTCCGGGGCGCTGCCCGCCCGCTGCAGTGCAGCGAGGCGCTGCGGCGGCAAAGCGGTGGTCAACAGCAGCCAGGCGTACGCCCAGTCCAGCGGATCCTTGGCCAGCACCGACAGCGCCTGGACCACGCGCCCGGTCGGTAGCCGGTGGAGATCCGTCGGGGTGTTCAACACGGACGTGGCGGCCAGGCGCGGGCCGTGGCGCTGCGCGAAGCGATCATCGGCCTCGGTTAGGGCGGACGGCTGCTCGCGCTCCCACGTTTGCGGGTGATCCGGGTCGGCCGGCTCGGCCTGGCGACGGGTGCGGGCATCGCGGCGCTGCCGGTAGCGTGCCGACGCCAAGGTGCGCTGCGCCGAATCCTCTTCCCCGGGCGTGTCTTGCCCCGCCGTCCGGCGTCCGGACGGCGGAGCGCCGCGCTGCCAGTCGGCGCGCTCGAGCAACGGCGCACGCAGGATCTCCGGATCCGGCCCGCGCGGGCGTTTGCCCGTGGGCTGATACACCTGATTGACCCCGACCTGCCGCTGGCCCTGCAGGAGCTCGAAAAACAGCCGGGCATCGTCCTGCTGCTTCGCATCAAGCGTCATGGCATTCAGCGCCTGCCAACAGACCCGCGCCCCTTCCTCCGGGGCCACGTCGGCGAGCGCCGGCTGACACAACTGCAGGCAGCGGCGCACCGCGAGCAGTTGGCGATAGTAGATCTGAGCGTTGTCACCGGGGCTGGTGCGGAACCAATCCACCAGCACCCGCCGCGCCCGCGGGTCATTCGGGAAGACGCGGGTGACGGCCGCATGCAGCGGATACGGCGTCCGGTAGCGCTGGGGATAGCCTTCGGGCAGGCCGAAGGCCCCCACATGGCTGCGCAGCTGATCAAGGGGGAAGCCGGCGGGTGAGCCGTAATCCCGCGCGAAGAGCGGCAGGCTGTCGAGCAGCGCTGCCTGGGAGACCGGCGGCAGGTGCGTTGCCACGACGGCCATGATCGCATCCCGCAGCCGGATATCACCCAGGTCACGCAAGCGCTCCCGCCACTGCGCGCATACGGCATCAGGAAGCAGTGTGCGTTCGCCGTCAACCATGCTCCATTCCCGATGCGTGTTCCGCGAGACGCTGGCGCACTCGCTCGGCAAGCCTCTCCACTTTTTGCCGGTCATCCCAGGGATACTGCGGATCAGCCAAAGTGCGTACGATCTTCGGTGCCACGTATTCACCGGCTTTATCCTGGGCGGATGCCAGCGCGTCCACAACCTCTTGCAGGGTCGGCAACCCGTATTGCGCGCACAGCCCTAATGCATCCCACCGCGCCAGTGCAGCCTGCCAGGTCGACGCGTCCACCTGGCTGCTGCTCAGCACCTGAGGGACCGTGCTGTCTGCCGATGCTTCATCCATGGTCGGTTCGCTTCGTGCAGGCTCCCGCGCGGCTTGCACGGTGTTGACGCTGCTTCGAGGACTGCGGTACTTCTCCAGCGACGAGCGACTGACTGTGTGCCGGAGAATCAATTGCTCCTGCTTGGCCGTCAGCTGACCATCCCCGGACAGATCGAAGAGTTTGCGACGGATCACCGAGCGCAGGTGCGCATCCGAGCGCAGCCAGTCGATCGCCTCCCGCCAGCTGACGCGAGATGTCAGTAACGCCGGCTGCACAGAGCCGCAGAAAAAACGCAGTAGCGCCTCCAGTTCCGGCGCCTCCAGATCGCTCTTGCAGATCGCAAGCGCTCTGAAGCGGGACTTTGGATGCACAACTCCAGCTTCCTGCGCCACGACGAGCGGATTGAGAAGGTCTCGTCGCTCGTCCGTATCAAACAGGATCGGCGGGGTGGCCGGCAAGTGAAGCCCGTCAGCCCGCGGCGCTCCCCGCACCGGGTCAACCCGATCCGGCGGCAAAACCTTCGGCGCCTCAACGAAGACCTCTCGGGCGGGAATCCGCACCGACTCGTAAAGGACGATCTCACCCAGTTGACTCATGGCAGTTACCTCCGAACCAATCAGCCCGTTTCGGAGGCGGGGCTCGCACCCGCCTCGTCTCCTCGCGCAGAGCCGATCACTGCCGTGAGCCGCCGCTGCGCTGAGGATCAAGGGGATTTTCGAGTCGGTTCGGAGCCGGGTATGTCACCAATACCCCTGAATTGAGAGGCATTGGTGCATCAGCCCTGGGGCGGGCGCGGACGAGCGCCTTTTAGGTTGCCCCGCCACACCGCGTGTGATGGAATTGCCGTTCACAATCTGAACACCTCAGCGAGACGGGCCTGCCCAGGCGTCACCGTCCCGGCGGTAGCATGCCCAAACGCCCGCCCCTGTTACCCACTGTAAAGCCGTTCAGGAGCCCCTTTGCTCAAGAAACTCCTCAGCCTGCTCAGCCGCCAAGAGAAGCGCCGCGGCGCCCTGGTCCTCGGCCTGGTCGTCGTCATGGCCCTGCTCGAGACCGCCGGTGTGGCCTCGGTGATGCCCTTTTTGAGCGTCCTGGGCAACCCGGAGGTGGTCGAGACCAACCCGGTCCTCAACCAGCTCTACGCCGGCCTCGGCTTCGAGTCGGTGGACGCGTTCCTCATGGCCCTTGGCGCCGGCGCCTTCGCGCTGATTGTCTTCTCGGCCGCGTTCCGCTCGCTGACCATCTACGCCATGAACCGCTGGGCGTGGATGCGCATGCATAGCCTCAGTGAGCGGCTGCTGGAGACCTATCTGCGCCAGCCCTACGCCTACTTCCTCAATCGCCACAGCGGCGACATGGGCAAGAGCATCCTGACGGAGACCCAGCAGCTCCAGCAGCAAGTCATCAAGCCGGGGCTCGATGCCCTGGCCTACGGCGTGGTGGTCATCGCCATCATCACCCTGCTGGTGGTGATTGATCCCGTCCTGGCCGCCGGGGTCGCCGCCGTGCTCGGCGGCATGTATGCCCTCATCTACTGGGGCGTCCGCGGCTTCCTGGATCGCATCGGCCGCGACCGGGTGCGGGCCAACCAGGAGCGCTTCCAGGCCGCCGGGGAGGCCCTCGGCGGGATCAAGGACATCAAGCTGCTCGGCCGCGAGCACGCCTACCTCTCGCGCTTCCGCGGGCCCTCGACCCGCTTCGCCAAGCACCAGGCCACCAGCCAGACGCTCTCCCAGGTGCCGAAGTTCCTCATCGAGGCGGTGGCCTTCGGCGGGATCATCGCCCTGACCCTGGTGCTCATGGCCACCCACGGCGGGGCGACCGGCGGCGGGCTCGGCGAGGTGCTGCCGGTGCTCGGCCTCTACGCCTTCGCCGGCTACCGGATGCTGCCGGCCGCGCAGCACGTCTATCAGGGGCTGGCCAAGCTGCGCTTCGGCGGCGGCGCTGTGGACGCCGTCTACGACGACCTGCACCGCCGCCAGGCGCTGGCCGAGATCCGCAAGCAACCGCCGGCACCGCTGGTCCCGCAGCAAGTGGTGGCCCTGGAGCGCGTCCACTACACCTACCCCAATGCCCCGGCTCCGGCGCTGCAGGGGATCGACCTGCACATCCCGGTGGGCAGCTCCGTGGGGCTGGTGGGCAGCACCGGCGCCGGCAAGACGACGCTGGTGGACGTGATCCTCGGGCTGCTGCGCCCCACCGAAGGCGCGATCACCGTGGACGGCGAGCCGGTGACCGACACCAACCTGCGCGCCTGGCAGCAGGCGCTGGGGTATGTGCCACAGGAGATCTTCCTCACCGACGCCTCGGTGGCCGAGAACATCGCCCTGGGCGTGCCGCCGGAGCGCATCGACCACGAGCAGGTCGAGCGCTGCGCGCGCATGGCGCAGCTCCACGACTTCGTCGTCCACGAGATGCCGCAGCAGTACGAGACCGTCGTCGGCGAGCGCGGCGTGCGCCTGTCCGGCGGCCAGCGCCAGCGCATCGGCATCGCCCGCGCCCTCTACCACGACCCGAGCGTCCTGGTATTCGACGAGGCCACCAGCGCCCTTGACAACGTCACCGAAAAGGCGGTGATGGAGGCCATCGACGCCCTTCACCATCAGAAGACCATTATCCTTATCGCCCACCGGCTAAGCACCGTGCGCAACTGTGATCAGGTGGTGCTGCTGGAGAAGGGGCAGATTACGGCTGCGGGTGGCTTTGAGGAGCTCCAGGGGCAGAGCGAGCGGTTCCGCATGATGGCAACCGGAACTGATTAGAGGCCATATCGTCCAGGGCATGGCCGAACACAGTGCACTTTAAGTTAACGCCAGGGAGTCGGTAAACCCGTTATGCACCACCTTGCCCATATCCGGATCCAGAACTTCCGCTCGTGCCGCGATGTTGCGCTCGCGCTCGGCGATTGCAGCCCCATCGTGGGCTATAACAACGCCGGCAAGTCCAACGTGCTGGCTGCAATCGAATGGTTTACAACCTCCACCTCTCTGCGACAGACCGACTTTCACGATGCGGAGACCCCCCCCCTCTGTCAGGGTGGTTGGAACCTCAGCTGTTAGAGTCTTAAACCAGAGCTGGGGGCAGTGAGAGGTTCCAATGAAGTACTCCGACGAACGACGTGAAGCGGTCCTGCGTAAGCTCGGCCCACCGAACAACCGCAGCGTCGCCGACGTGGCCGCTGAGGAAGGCATCTCCGCGCCGACGATCTACGCTTGGCGCACCCAGGCGCGCGAGGAGGGTCGCCTGATGCCGGATCAGGGCAAGCACGGACCGGAGGGCTGGAGTTCCCGGGACAAGTTCAATGCCGTCCTGGAGACCGCCACGCTCAGCGAGGAGGAACTTGCCGAGTACTGCCGCTGCCGCGGGCTGTATCCGGAGCAGATCGAGCAGTGGCGGCTCAGCTGCGAGCAGGCCAACGACCGGGCCGAGGCGGCAGCGCAGCGTCAGGCCGACTCCATCAAGCAGGAGCGCAGGCGCAACCGGAAACTGACCCGGGAACTCAAGCGCAAGGAGGCGGCACTGGCCGAGACGGCGGCGTTGCTCACCCTCCGGGGAAAAGCCGACGCGATCTGGGGGGACGAGGAGTCATGACGTCCGCCGCAGATCGCGCCAACGCCGTTGAACTGATCGATGAGGCCCGGGCTAACGGGGCTCGACTGAAGAAGGCGTGTGCGGAGCTGAGGATCGCGCAGAACACCTATCGGCGGTGGAAGGCCGGCACCGAGGATCAGCGCCCCTATGCCGAGCGTCCGACGCCGTCGCACAAGCTCAGCGCCGAGGAGCGCCGGCACGTGCTCGATCTATGCCACCGACCGGAGTACGCCAGCCTGCCGCCGGCGCAGATCGTGCTGCGCCTGGCCGATGAGCACCAGGTTTACGTGGCCTCGGAGCGCACGTTCTATCGCATCCTGCACGAGCACGGTGAGCAGCATCACCGCGGCCCCAAGGCGGCTCCTCAGCCCCCACGGCCCAAACCGACGCTGTGCGCCGATCGGCCCAACCGCTGCTGGAGCTGGGACGTGAGCTATCTGCCGACCGCGATCCGCGGGCAGTTCTTCTACCTGTACCTGATCATCGACCTCTACAGCCGCAAGATCGTCGGCCAGGAGGTGTTCGAAGCGGAGAACGCCGCCAATAGCGCGAGGCTCATCGAACGCGCCACGCTGCAGGAGGGGTGTCGGCACGAGGATCTGATCATCCATGCGGACAACGGCGGCCCGTTCAAGGGCTCTCAGCTGCACGCCACGCTCGAGCGGCTTGGCGTGGGCAGCTCCTACAGCCGCCCGGCGGTCTCCAACGATAATGCGTTCTCGGAGTCACTGTTCGGTACGGTCAAGACCCGGCCGGACTACCCGAGGAACGGGTTCAACGACTTGGCCGAGGCGCGTGCCTGGGCCCTGCGCTTCACCAAGTGGTACAACGCCGAACACCGGCACCGGGAGATCAACGGCGTCACGCCCAATCAACGCCACGCCGGCGAGGACCACGCCATCCTGGCCCGGCGCAAGGCGCTCTACGAGCAGGCGAAAGCCAACAACCCGGGGCGCTGGAGTGGTCCGACCCGCAACTGCGAGCCGGCCGGGCCCACCTGGCTGAATCCGCCCGCCAACAAGGAGCGCACTTTAACGAAATCTGCGTAGGTAGAGGTGCCAACCACCTTGACAGCCGTCGGCCCGGTAACGGTAGAAGGCACGCTCACGGGCCTGGACGGTGAGCACCTGGCCAGAATCGCGGACAGGCATCGCACCAAGATCGAGCCGTACATTCGGGACGGGCAACTCCATGTACGGCGCACACAACATTCCCCGGGCGCGAAGAAGACCGAAATCCTGCTGGAAGTGCGCGATCCGACCGTCGAAGACGCCAGTGATGCTGCCTGGAAGCCCAACCCCAGCGGCATTGATAACGCACTCAAGGCACTGTTCCCGGAACCGATCAGCATCGGCGCCATGGAGGATGCGGCCGAAGATGCCACCAAGGCGAAAAACACCTCCACCATCGGCAAACTGCTGGCCCAGTTCACCGGTCCCGCCGAGGCCAGCCACGGCGCCGAACTCGAACAGGCCCTGGCGCCACTGCACGACAAGCTCACGGCCACCGGCACCTCGCGCGCCGCAGAACTCAACCGCTTCGATAATGAGGCCACCGAAGCCCTGCGCCCCTTCTTCCCCGGTATCCAGCTCCACCTCGATATCCCCGTGCCCAGCGTCCAGGATCTCTTCGGCAAGGGCACCATCAAGGTGAGCGAACAGGGCCGCGATGCCGTCCGCGACTTCACCGCCCTGGGGCACGGCGCCCAGCGCAGCATCCAGATGGCACTCATCCGCTATCTCGCCGACGTCCGGGCCGACGAGCACGCGACGGCGCAGCGCCGGCTCCTGCTCATCGGGGAGCCCGAACTGTTCCTCCATCCACAAGCGATCTATCAGGTGCGCACGGTGCTGGACAGCCTCTTACACCACGGCTATCAGGTCGTATTCGCCACACATTCCCCCGTCATGGTGGACCGCGAGGCCGCGGCGAGCACCCGCATCGTCCGCAAGGATCCGGAAACCGGGGAAACCCGCATCATGCCCACGGCTCACGAGGCCCTGGAACAGCGCGTACAGGACGAGAACAAGCGCCTGCACGCGCTTTTCGCCCTGGAGAATGCCAACCACTGGCTGTTCAGCGATCGCGTGCTCATCGCCGAAGGCCCCACCGAGCGCTACCTGCTCCCCTTCATCTACGAAGCCGTCACAGGGCGAAAGCCCGCCGACGATGGGCTGGCCATCCTCGCGGAATTGCGTTCGGCCTGATGATGCAATTTGCGCCCGGCCCTTTTCACAACTCCTCATCTTCACCTCCCCCTCCCAGGCTAGTGAATTAATGAATACTTATCGCAAGGCGCTTGCCCTGCTTTCACGCAGCGAGAAGCGTCGTGGTGCGCTCGTTCTTTGTATGGTCGTGATCATGGCCGTTCTGGAAACAGCAGGCGTAGCCTCGGTCATGCCGTTTCTGAGCGTGCTGGGCAACCCCGAAGTGGTGCAGACCAACCCGGTGCTCAACGCCGTGTACGAAGGCCTCGGCTTCACCTCGGTGGATGCCTTCATCCTCGCGCTGGGCGCGGCGGCCTTCGGGCTCATCCTGTTCTCCGCTTTCTTCCGCTCGCTCACGCACTACGCGATGAACCGCTTCATCGAGATGCGCCGCCACAGCATCGGCAAGCGGTTGCTGGAGACCTACCTGCGCCAGCCCTACGCCTTCTTCCTCGACCGCCACAGCGGCGACATGGCCAAGAACATCCTCTCCGAGGTGGACCAGCTCGTGCAGCAGGTCTTCCGCCCCGGCATGCAGATGGTCGCCTACAGCGTGGTCATCCTCGCGCTGGTCATCCTGCTGATCGTGGTGGACCCGTGGCTGGCGCTGGGCGTGGCCGTGGTGATCGGCGGCCTGTATGCGCTCATCTTTGGTGCCGTGCGCGGCATCCTCGGCCGCGTGGGACGCGACCGCGCCCGCGCCAACCAGGAGCGCTTCACTGCCGCCAGCGAGGCCCTGGGCGGCATCAAGGACATCAAGCTGCTCGGCCGAGAACACGCTTACCTCTCCCGGTTCGACGGCCCCTCGGCCCGACAGGCCCGCCACCAGGCCACCAACCAGACGCTCGGCGAGATCCCCAAGTTCGTCATCGAGGCGGTCGGCTTCGGCGGCGTCATCGCGCTCACGCTGGTGCTGCTGGCCACCCAGGGCGGCACCGACAGCGGCGCCCTGGGCGACATCCTGCCCATCCTCGGGCTCTACGCCTTTGCCGGCTACCGCATGCTGCCGGCCGCCCAGCGCATCTATGCCGGCATGGCCAAACTCCGCTTCGGCGCCGCCGCCGTGGATAACGCCTACAACGACCTGCACCAGCGCTCCGCGCTGGCCTAGCTGTACAAGCGCGCGCCCCAGCCGCTGGAGCCCAAGCAGACCATCGCCCTGCAGAACATCCACTACACCTACCCGAACGCCGAGCGCCCGGCCCTGCAGGGCATTAACCTGGAAATCCCCGTCGGCAGCTCCGTGGGCATCATCGGCACCTCCGGCGCCGGCAAGACCACCCTGGTGGACGTGCTCCTCGGCCTGTTGCGCCCCACCGAAGGCGCCATCGTGGTGGACGGCCAGCCCATTACCGACGCCAACCTGCGCGCCTGGCAGCAGGCGCTCGGCTACGTGCCGCAGGATATCTTCCTGACCGACTCGACCGTGGCAGAGAACATCGCCCTGGGCGTGCCGCCCGAGCAGATCGATCACGAGCAGGTGGAGCGCTGTGCCAGGATGGCGCAGGTACATGAGTTCATCGTAGGTGACATGCCGCAGGGCTACAGCACTGTCGTTGGCGAACGCGGGGTGAGGCTGTCTGGGGGGCAGCGTCAGCGACTGGGCATAGCACGTGCACTATACCATGATCCTCCGGTTCTTATATTTGATGAGGCTACTAGTGCCTTGGATACTGAAACAGAAAAAGCTGTAATGAGCTCGGTAGATGCGCTATCTCATGAGAAAACAATCATTTTGATCGCGCATCGGAAAACAACTGTATCTGGATGCGGAAAAGTTGTAAGTGTTCGGAGGGGTTGTCTTGAGTTCGCGCCCCAATTGCAAACCGACATATCCTGAGTTTCTTTGGCAAAAGGTGCCGTTATTAGCATGATATCTATCCCCTCAAGGTATTCCATACGTCATTATGTAGATGTGAGACAATGGGCTCGCCAGCGAATCGCTATGGTCTTGGCGGGAATGCCTTCAATGTTTGCAAAGCCTGTTGATCTGGAGTGTCGCTTCGCCTTTATTGTTGGATGCGGTCATAGTGGGACTACACTCGCAGCCACGAGACTTGGTGCGCATCCGGAGATAATGTTAATTGGGCGAGAAAGCAATGCTTTTTCTCCGGCAAAGGGCTTGCATTGCACGCGAAATATTGTTCGGGAATGGGCGCATTTTGCTAATGCCAGTGAAAAAAAGATGGTTCTTGAGAAAACCCCCAAGCATGTTCAGAGAATTGGCGCGATATTCAAACTGATTCCGAACGCAAAAGTCGTCGCCATCACAAGGAACCCACTAGACAACGTTGCTAGTCTCTACTCGCGGTACGGAGATCTTGATGCAGCTATAGGGCGCTGGATTGTAGACAATAGCACCTTGGTTGCTTGTTTGGGAGGTAAGTATCGAGACAATATCAAGGTCCTTAGATACGAGGAACTGGTAAATGAACCTGAATTAGTTATGAGCGATCTAGTGGAGTTTGTCGGGCTTCCGTGGAGTGAGCGCCTTATTGATATAAACGGAAACTCAGGAATTCTCTGGAGGGCTAGCTCTACGGCGCACCAACTAAACCGACAGAGTCAGGTCTCAGAAAAGATTGTTCCGAGGGTTGATTCATGGAAAAGGGTGCTGGGTGTGAAGGATGTAGAACAAGTGCGTGTAAAAACTGAGGTGGTGGCCAAGTCGTTGGGCTACGCTTGATCTGGAGATGTCGATTTTCAAGATACGGGTTTGAGTTAAATGTTTGATCAACGCAGTGCGTAAGAGATCGTGACCGACGAGGCTTGGGTGAAAATGGGAAGTCAATTAGTGGTTTCAGGGGGGCAGAGGTTAAATGGATCGGTGGTTGTCTCTGGAGCGAAAAATAGCGCCACGCGCGTGTTGGCAGCTTCATTGATTAGCGAAGGACGCGTGACCCTCAGGAATTTCCCACTTGCCCTTGAAGACGCGAAAGCCAAGATCGCCTTCCTTTCATCCCTCGGTGTAGAAATCCAACAGCGCTCGGATCGCTCCGAGATGATGATTGAAACGACGGACCTTTCTCTAGAGGACCTCCAGCAATACAATCTGCCCATCCGCACCACATATCTGCTTGCAGCCGGCATGCTGGCTCGGTGTGGCGAGGCCCGGATTCCGTACCCGGGTGGTTGCAAAATTGGAAGTCGTGGCTACGACCTGCACATGATGGTGTGGCGGGACCTCGGTTGCGAGGTCAAGGAAAAACCGGACTACATCGAGGTCCGTGGGCGGCTGCGAGGCGGGCAGGTGGACTTCCCGATCTCCACCGTGGGAGGGACGGAAAACGCCCTGATCTGTGCCGCAGTCGCTCGCGGCGAGACGTTGATTCGAAACGCATATGTCACCCCGGAAGTGCGGGACCTAGTCGCCTTCTTGCGGGAGATGGGCGCCCGGATCGAACTTGAAGGTACCAGTCTGATCCGCGTACAGGGCGACGGCAATCTTCTGGGGGATGCAAGTTTTTCCATCATGCCGGATCGGATCGAGGCCTTGACCTGGATTATCCTCGGTGCCGTGACTGAGGGTACGGTGTTCGTCCACAACGTACCATTCGATACTATGGAGGTGCCCTTGCTGCATCTCCGGGACGCCGGCCTGGACCTGTTCTCCAATTCCGACACCGTGATGGTCTCGCCGGATTGCATTGGTGAGCACGGCATACAGCCGTTCGAGTTGGCAACGGGCACCCATCCCGGGGTGATTTCGGACATGCAGTCTTTCTTCGCCTTCCTGGGGCTTTTCGCGAACGGCCGATCCGTCGTGTTTGACTATCGATATCCGGAACGGATTGCGTACGCCAACGAACTGGCCAAGTTCGCACCGGGGGCAATCGAAGCCGAGCCCGGGCGCATCACGGTATATGGCCCACGCCGCTTATCTGCCGCTCATGTAGGCTCTACGGACCTGCGCGGGAGCATGGCGCAAATCATGGCGGCGATTTGCGCAGAAGGCGAAAGCCGTGTCGACGGGGTCGAACTCGCCCTGCGGGGGTACAATGCCCTTCCCGAAAAGCTTGCTGCGCTCGGCCTTGAGGCTGTATGGAACGGCTGACCGACCAAGACCTCGGCGAACTTCGGGCGCTTTGCCCGGGCGGCGTCCTGACAAATGTCGACCTGGCATCCATAAGCCAATGGAAGATCGGTGGACCCGCGGACGTTCTGATCCGTCCATCTTCGACCGAGGAGGTCACGAACCTCCGGCGCTGGTTCCACGAGAGGAATATGCCCCACGTAGTGGTTGGCCTGACGACCAATCTGCTGTTCGCCGACGAAGGTCTCCGGGTTCCGTGTCTCCAAATCGGGCCACATATGGGTGCCGTAAACATCGAAGATCGGAACGTATATGCGCAAGCCGGAGCGTGGGTGCCAGGCCTGGCCCGTAGGTTGATGAAAGCGGGTATGACCGGTGGTGAGCACATTTGCGGGATCCCGGGGACCCTAGGCGGCCTGATCTGCATGAACGGAGGCAGTCAGCGCAAGGGCATCGCGGAAAACGTCGTCACGGTCGAGAGTGTAGATGCATCCGGGGCCCTCCTTGTCCGCTTCGCAGAAGACTGCGGCTTTGACTATCGGCAATCGGTTTTTCAGCGAAACAACGAAATAATTACCTCCGCCAATATGCGTTTTTATCCAGGCGCTCGCGCCGCGATCCGTGCCGACATGCGAGCCATCCTTGCAGAGCGACGGCGAAAGTTCCCGCGCAAACAGCCGAATTGTGGTTCGGTCTTCAAGAGCAACCCGGCTATGTACGCTGATGTTGGGCCTCCAGGGCAAGTAATCGAACGGCTCGGCCTGAAGGGTGCACGTATAGGCGGGGCCGAGATATCGCGAGACCATGGTAATTTCATTGTGAACAGGGGCGACGCGAAGGCACGCGACGTCTTGGAGTTGGTTGGGCTAATCAGCGAACGGATAGAGCGTGCCACCGCCTACAGCCTGGAGGCAGAGGGACATTACGTCAGCGCTCTTGGGGGTGTTGTGCCTCTTGACCAAGCGGCAAACGAGTTAACACAAGGCGGCCTTAGCATGGAATAACTGTTTGCCTAGGCTTGTATTTGGGTGGCTTGTGTCCCGGTCACGGGTTATAAGTTCTGCGCG
>NZ_JAJNRF010000016.1:0-43086 GCF_022228075.1 Halorhodospira sp. 9628 | reverse complement strand
CGACAGGCGGGGCGCGATCTTCGGCCGCCACCGCGGACCGGCCTCCTGACCGGGGAATAACCACCCAAGTTTTGCCACCCCACAGAGGACACTCCGGCGTATCGCGCTTGCCCACGGAGTGGACCGATCTCATAATCGTTCTTCATGGAAAAACGCTCAGAACAACGCTTTTCAGGGGCTGTAACCATCTTTCGTGGGCTACGGCTTCCTGAGCGTGCTACGCCAGTAGGCTATGCCGCGCTGATCGATGCATACGACCTGCAGGTCCCGTGGCCGCGGAAGCTTCGAGCTGCCGCCGAGCGCCACAGGGTCTACAGCGAGGGCGGCTGGGAACTGCTGACACCGCGCCACCGCCCGCCCGCGACCCTTGAAAGCCACCTGACCTTCGCGCTCAAGCACGAAGGTCTCGATCTCGCTGTGCTGAAGCGACTCTTCCAAACGGTCGGTCCGGAGCCAATCGCGGGATGGGTCCGCTCCAAGCCAACGGGGTCATATGCACGAAGGGTCTGGTTCCTTTACGAGTGGCTGCTCGGGAGCCGATTGCCGCTGAACGATGCCACGCGCGGGAACTACGTCCCCGCAGTGGATCCCAACCTGCAGTGGGCGGGCGCGGGTAAGGTGTCGAAGCGTCATCGTGTGCGCAACAATCTCCCGGGGACCCCGTCGTTCTGCCCTCTCGTTTTCCACACGGATACACTCCGCGAGATGGTCGATCGCGACCTAGCCCTGCGGGCTCGCAAGGTACTGGATGAGGTGCCCCAGCATATCCTCTCGCGCACGGCGGCCTTCCTGCTCCTGAAGGACTCGCGCTCGAGCTACGCCATCGAAGGCGAGAAACCGCCGCAGGATCGTATCCAGCGCTGGGGCCGGGCCATCGGGGAGGCCGGGCGACACCCGATCGATATCGAGGAGCTGCTTCGCCTCCAGTCCCTTGTCATCGGCGATGCCCGGTTCGTGAAACTCGGTCTACGCACTGAGGGCGGTTTCGTCGGCACTCGAGAGCATCCCGGCTTACGCCCGCTGCCCGAGCACATCAGCGCGCGGCCGGAGGACTTGCCCGATCTGGTCTCCGGCATGATCGCATTCGATCAAGAAGCGGCCAGCGCGCTTGACCCGGTGATTGCTGCGGCCGTGCTCGCCTTCGGCTTTATCTACGCGCATCCGTTTGAGGACGGCAATGGGCGGATCCATCGCTACCTGATCCACCATATGCTCGCCGAGCGCGGTTTCAATCCGCCGGGGGTGGTGTTTCCTGTTTCGGCCGTCATGCTCGAAGAGATCGACCGTTACCGGCACGTCCTGGAAGACTACTCTCGGCGCCTGCTCCCGGTGGTTGACTGGCGGCCGACGGACGGTGGCAACGTCGAGGTGCTCAACGATACCGCGGACTTTTACCGCTTCTTCGATGCAACCCCTCACGCAGAGTTTCTCTACCGCTGCGTGCATCGCACCATCGAGCGCGACCTGCCGGAAGAGGCGCGTTTCCTGCGCCGGTACGATTCCTTCTGCCGTCGCGCAGAACAGATCGTGGACATGCCGGATACGACGCTGGATCTGCTTTTCCGCTTTCTTCAGCAGAACGAGGGACAGCTCTCCAAACGAGCCCGCACCAGGGAGTTCGCGCAACTAACCGATGACGAGGCCGCCGCCGTGGAACGGATCTATCGCGACCTGTTCACGGCGTCCTAAACCCCGCCGAAAGGCGGGGCGCGATCTTCGGCCGCCACCGCGGACCGGCCTCCCGACCGGGACCTCCTGACCGGGTAGCGGCCGTAGCTCAACTGGCGGTCGCCAGCTCCTCCTCCGGCTCCTCCACCGGCGCCGACTCCGCCGACGAACCATTGCGGTAATGGACCAGCTTCCAGTACCCGAAGAAGTACGCCGGATGCACCCCGAGGCACTCAAAGCCCGGGCGCTGCGGCAGATCATCCAACTCCATGTCCGTACGGAACCCGAGCAGCTTCGACAACGGCCGAATCGTCTTCTCGAACCCCCGGAGCACCGGATGCTGCGAGGCGAAGTGATTGATGATGAAGATCTCGCCCCCGGGCCGGCAGACCCGACGGCACTCATCCACCAATCGATCCGGGTTCGGCACTACCGAGGCGACGTACATCGCCACCACCACATCGAACGAATCGTCCGGGAAATCCAGCGCCTCGGCATCCATCTCGTGGAGCGACTCCACGTGCTCCAGCCCCTGCTCTGCCACCCGGCGATGGGCGATATCGAGCATATCCGGGCTGACATCGACGCCGACGATGGAGACATCCCGCCGGTACTCCGGCAGCGAGATCCCCGTCCCGACCCCCACCTCGAGGATGCGCCGGTCCGGCTCGGCGTTGAGATACTGCATCGTGAACTTGCGCCCCGGCGCGAAGATGCGCCCGAAAAAGCCGTCGTAGTACCGCGCGTAGCGCCGGTACGCGTTGCGGATCGAAGAGAGATCCATGACTCCGCTCACCTCCAGGAAATCGGTTCGGGTATCGCCATCGCACCGGCTCAGGCCGTGGCGCGCAGCGCCTCCGCAAAGGTGTCCACCGCCCGGTCGACCTCCTCGCGGGTGACGATCAGCGGCGGCAGCCAGCGCACGATCTGCCCCTGCGGCCCGCAGCGGATCATCAGCACGTCACGCTCTTCCATGGCCTTGAGTACCCGCGCGGCGCGATCACCATCCGGGCGCCCCTGCTCGTCCACCAGCTCGGTGCCGTGCATCAGGCCCATGCCCTGGACGTGGGCGATGGCCGGCTCCTCGGCACACAGGGCGTCGAGCCGGCGGCGCAGATGCGCACCCTGCTCGCGGGCGTTCTCCACCAAGCCCTCTTCCTCGATGACCTCCAGCGTCGCCAGCGCTGCGGCGCAGGCGACCGCGTTGCCGCCGTAGGTGCCGCCCTGGGAGGCCGGCCAGCCGCGCTCCATGATCGCTTCCGGCGCGGCCACGGCCGAGAGCGGGAAGCCACTGGCCAGCCCCTTGGCCGTGACCACCACGTCGGGCTCCACGTCGAAGTGGCTGTGGGCCCAGAAGGCCCCGCTGCGCCCGTAGCCGCTCTGCACCTCATCGGCGATGAGCAGCATACCGTGGCGATCGGCCCGCTCACGCAGCCCCTGCATGAAGGTCCGCCCGGCCGGGATGTAGCCGGCCTCGCCCTGGATGGGCTCGACGAAGAAGGCCGCCGACTCCGCCGGGCTCGACTGCGTGGCCAGGATGTGGTCGAGCTCACGCAGGCAGAACTCGGCGGTCTCCTCGTCGTCCCAGCCGTAGCGCCGGGCATTCGGGAACGGCGCGAACACGGTGCCGCCCATCATCGGCTGCACGCCGGCGCGCAGGCCCACGCTCGAGGAGGTCATCGAAAGCGAGCCCATGGTACGTCCATGGAAGCCGCCCTGGAAGACGATGATGTTGGGCCGGCCGGTGGCCTGGCGGGCCAGGCGCAGGGCGGTCTCGCACGCCTCGGTGCCAGCATTGGAGAAGAAGATACGGTCGATCGCGCCGGGCATGATCTCGCCCAGGCGCTCGGCAAGACGGACCATAGGCGGGTGGCGGACGATGGCGTACTGGCCGTGGACCAGGGTGGCGGCCTGGCGCTGGGCCGCTTCGACCACCTTGGGATGGCAGTGTCCGGTGGCGGTGACGCCGATGCCCGAGGTGAAATCGAGGTAGCGGCGCCCGTCGGTGCCGATGATGTAGGCACCCTCGCCGCGTTCGGCGACAACCTCGCTGGACTGCTTGAGCAGCGGGGAGATAGCTCCGGTCTTGTGCGCGTCGCTCATGGTGCGTGTCCTCCGCTCGGCCGTTCCCGGCCGTTGACTGCAGGGCCGCCGCAGCGACGGCCCCCTGTGGACCAAATTAGTACGCCGCGGGCGGTTCCGCGCTGCGCCCCGGCAGCTGAAGCAGGTCGATATGCGCGCCCTCTTCGGGAGTCTCGACGCCGAAGTCGCGGCTGCCCAGGGCCTCGGCGAGGCTGTCCATGGCGCCGGACTCGCCGTGAACCAGGGCCACCCGCGGCCCATTGGCGAAGTGCTCGGCCCAGGCGATCAGCTCCGAGCGCCCGGCGTGGGCGGAAAGCCCGCCGACGGTGTGCACGGTGGCGCCGACGCGCACCGGTTCGCCCCACAAGGTCAACTCCCTGGCGCCGTCGACCAGCGCGCGCCCGGGCGTGCCCTGGGCCTGGAAGCCGACCATGATCACGTTGCAGTTGCGCCGCCACAGGTTGTGCTTGAAGTGGTGGCGGATGCGCCCGCCGTTGCACATCCCTGAGCCGGCGATGATCAGCGCCCCGGACTGGACCCGGTTGATGGCCATGGAGTCTTCGGCCTGCGGGGTCAGGCGCAGGTTGGGCAACTGGAAGCGGTGGTTCTCCGGCTCGGCGTAGAAGGCGGCGGTCTCGGCGTCGTAGAGCTCCGGGAAGCGGGCGTAGACCTTGGTGGCCTCGATGGCCATGGGGCTATCGAGGAAGACGCTCCAGTCGCCCAGTTCCCACTCCTCGTAGTGCCGGGCGAGGATGTAGAGCAGCTCCTGGGTGCGCCCGACGGCAAACGCCGGCACCAGGATGTTGCCGCGGGAGGCGCGGGCATTGCGGATGATCTCGCCGAGTTCGGCCCAGGTCTCCTCCCAGGAGCGGTGGTCGCGGTCGCCGTAGGTGCTCTCCATGACCAGCAGGTCGGCGTCGCCGACCTGTGCCGGGTCGCGGAGGATCGGCGCGCCGGCATAGCCGAGGTCGCCGGAGAAGACCACCTTGCGGCGCTCGCCGCCGGCCTCGAGCCACATCTCGACGATGGCCGAGCCGAGGATGTGCCCGGCATCGCGCAGGCGCACGGTGACGCCGGGCACCGGCTGCCACGGTTCGTCGTAGGCGTGGCCGACCAGGGCGTCGATGGCCTGCTCGGCATCCGCCACGGTGTAGGTGGGCTCCACCGGCTCGTCGTGGCGGCGGCGGCGTTTCTTGTTCTCGATGGCGGCGTCGCGCTCGGCGAGGAAGGCGGCGTCGCGCAGGAGGATGTCCACCAGCGCGGCCCCGGCGCTGTGGGTGTGGATTGGCCCCTGGTAGCCGGCGGCTCGTAGCAGCGGCAGGCGACCGCTGTGATCCAGATGGGCGTGGGTGAGGATCACGGCGTCGAGGCTGCCCGGATCGAAGGGGAACGGCGCTCGGTTGCGTGCCTCCTGCTTGCCCCCGCCCTGGATCAGGCCGCAGTCGATGAGCACGCGGTGGTCACCGACCTCGAGCAGCATGCAGGAACCGGTCACCTCGCGGGTGGCCCCGTGGAAGTGCAGTCGCATGGACTCAGCCTCCGTCTACGCGGACGGCGCTCCGGCCGTCCGGATGCGTTGCGCCACGGCGCGGCCGACGTCGGCGCAGCCGCGCCCGCTCATGCCGTGCTCGGCGATGTCGTCGGCCACGGCGCGGTGGAGCTGCACGGCGGCACGGGCAGCCTGCGGATCGACCTCACCCATCCATTCCAGCATAGCGGCGGCGGTCAGCAGCATGGCCGCCGGGTGGGCGCGGTCGCCACCGGCGATGTCCGGGGCGCTGCCGTGGGTGGGCTCGAAGAGCGGCGGCACGCTGCGGTCGGCGGGGTTGAGGTTGGCCGAGGGGGCAACGCCCATGCCGCCGGCGAGCACTGCGGCTAGGTCGGTGAGGATGTCGCCGTGGAGGTTGCTGGCCACGACCACGTCGAACTGCCACGGCTGGCTGACGAACTTCATGCAGCAGGCGTCGATGAGCTCGTGGTGGGTGGCGATCTCCGGGTAGTCGGCGGCGACCTCGGCGAAGACCTCGCTCCAGAGCTCGCCGGCGTATTGCACGGCGTTGCGTTTGGTGACCACGCAAACGGCGCCGTCCGCACCGCCGTCACCGGCCGCATAGCGCGGCGCGCGCAGCCCCTGACGGCGCTCCTCGGCCCGCCGGGTGGCCCGCTCGAAGGCGTGGCGGATGATGCGCTCGGTACCGGCGCGGGTGAAGACCTCGAGCTGGGTGGCGGTCTCGCGGGGGGTGCCGGCGGCCAGCCGGCCGCCCTGGTCGACGTATTCGCCTTCGCTGTTCTCGCGGATGACGAGCAGATCGGTGTGCAGGGCGCGCGGGTCGGACAGGGGCATGGGGGCGCCGGCCATGGGCACCGCCGGGCGCTCACAGGCCCAAAGATCGAGCCCCTTGCGCAGCTGCAGCAGCGGCGCCAGCGAGACGCCATCGGGCAGCAGGTAGCGCCCCGGATCGTCGGCAGGCCCGGGGTCCCCGAGGGCGCCGAGGAGCAATGCGTCGTAGCCGACCAGTTGCTCGCGCCAGTCGGCGGGCATCATCTCACCGTGAGCGCGGTGCCAGGCGTGGGCGGGCCAGCCCAGCTCGGTCAGCGCCAACCGGGGCCCGGGGAGGGCCTCCAGGGCGTGGCGGGTGGCGGCCATGACCTCCGGGCCAATCCCGTCGCCGGGCATCACGGCGACCTGCCAAGTCTCCTGGTTGCGTTCCATGGCGGCCCTCCCCGGGCGTTGCCGTCCGCTTCCGCTCAGGGCAGCAGATGCGCCACCGCGCCGCGCTCCTCGGCGAGCTCGGCGGCGGTCTCGTCCATGCGTGCGCGGCTGAACTCGTCCACGGACAGCCCCTGCACGATCTCGTAGTCCCCGCTCCGACAGGTCACCGGGAAGGAGTAGATGAGCCCGGGCTCGATGCCGTAACTGCCATCGGAGGGCACGGCCATGCTCGTCCACTCGCCCTCGGGCGTGCCCAGCGCCCACTCGCGCATGTGGTCGATGGCGGCACTGGCAGCGGAGGCGGCGCTGGAGGCCCCGCGAGCCTTGATGATCGCCGCGCCGCGCTGCTGCACGGTGGGGATGAACGTGTCCTTCACCCAGGCGTGATCAACCTGCTCGCCGGCCGGAGTCCCCTGGATGGTGCAGTGGCTGATATCCGGGTACTGCGTCGCCGAGTGGTTGCCCCACACGGCCAGGCCGTGGATCTCCGTGGAATGGCAGCCAACCTTGTTGGCGAGCTGCGCCAGCGCGCGGTTGTGGTCGAGGCGGGTCATGGCCGTGAAGTTGCGCGGGTCAAGATCCGGCGCGTTGCGCTGGGTGATCAGCGCGTTGGTGTTGGCCGGGTTGCCCACCGCGAGGACCTTCACGTCGCGCTTGGCCACGGCGTTCAGCGCCTGACCCTGGGCCGAGAAGATCGCCGCGTTGGCCTCGAGCAGATCCTTGCGCTCCATGCCGGGGCCGCGGGGCTTGGCGCCGACGAGCAGGACGTAGTCGGCCTCGCGAAAGGCCTCCTCGGCGCTGTCGGTGGCGACGATGCCGGCGACCAGCGGGAAGGCGCAGTCCTCGAGCTCCATCACGGTGCCCTGCAGCGCCTCTTGGGCCTGCGGGATCTCAAGCAGCTGGAGGATCACCGGCTGATCCTTGCCGAGCATCTCGCCGGCGGCGATGCGAAAGAGCAGGCTGTAGCCGATCTGGCCGGCCGCCCCGGTCACCGCGACTCGCACGGGTGTCTTCATGGCTCTCTCCTCGATCCGTTGTAATGCCCGCCGGGCCCTGCCTGCCGACCCGGGCCGGGGGGCCGATTGTAGCAGAGGCTAGCCGCGCGCCCGCCAGTCCAGCACCGCCCCGGGCCCCTGGGCCAGGCGCTGCGCCGCGGAGCCGCTGTTCACCGCCACTTCGACCAGGCCCAGCGCGTTGACGTACCAGAACGCCGTGCCTGCGGGGACGTCAGCGAACCTCGCCGCCCGCGCCAGGCGCTCGCCGCCGACAACGAGCTCCGCCTGGTCCGGCGCGGTCTCGCCACGCCGGCCACTGATCAGATTACCGAAGCCGTCGGTGTAGATCAGGGCGTCCCAGTCCCGCGGCCACCTGTGGCCGACCCAGGTCTCCACCGCCTCCGACCCACGCGGCGGCCGGTCCGTAACCGCCACCTCGGCGGCGGCATCGGCGAAAACGTCGCGGCCGTGGAACGTCGCCGGGGTGCCCGGCGGTGGCGGCGGCAGGCAGTACGCTTGGACATCCGCGAAGTCGCGCGCCGCGACAGCGAACAGCCCGTTGTCCGGACCGATCAGCCAGCGTCCGTCGGCGCGCAGGGCCAGCCCGCCGCGCTCCGTGCCGACACCGGGGTCGACCACGGCTAGCACCACCGCGTCCGGTGGCAGGTACTTGAGGTTGGCGGCAAGCAGGTAGGCGGCACAGTCCGGGCGGAAAGCCGGAGCGTCGTGCATCAGGTCAACGACCTCGGGGGCCGAGTCGAAGGCCTGGCGCAGCCGTGCATGGAGGTGGCCCACATAGGGCCCGAGGTGGGTGTAATCCGTGAACAGGAAGACGGCACCGGGGCGAGCACGCTGGTTCACCCCGGTGCGCAAGGCGTTACGCCTCGGCCGTTTCCTCGGCGTCCTCTTCCGACTCACGCCGGGCGGCGATCGCCTCTTCCCGGTCGACGAGTTGGACGAGGGCCATCGGCGCGCCGTCGCCCTTGCGGAAGCCACAGCGCAGGATGCGCATGTAGCCGCCCGGGCGCTCCTTGAAGTGCGGCCCCAGCTCCTCGAAGAGCTTGGTGACCATCTCCTTGTCGCGCAGCCGTGCAAAGGCCAGACGGCGGTTCGCCGTGGTGTCTTCCTTGGCCAGGGTGATCAGCGGCTCGGCGACACGCCGCAGCTCCTTCGCCTTGGGCACGGTGGTGCGGATCTCTTCCTCGCGGAAGAGCGCGGCGGCGAGGTTCTTGAACATCGCCTTGCGGTGCGAGTTGTCACGGTTGAGGTGACGTCCGGCTTTACGATGGCGCATGACGTTGATCCTTTGACAGTTTAGCCGGCGATACGGGCGCGGTCCCCGAGGGACGGCGGCGGCCAGTTATCGAGTTGCATGCCCAGCGACAGCCCGTGCTCGGCCAAGGTGTCCTTGATCTCGTTGAGCGACTTCTTGCCGAGGTTCGGCGTCTTGAGCAGCTCAACCTCGGTGCGCTGGACCAGGTCGCCGACGTAGTGGATGCTCTCCGCCTTGAGGCAGTTGGCCGAGCGGACGGTGAGCTCCAGGTCGTCGATCGGGCGCAGCAGGACGGGATCGATCTCCGGCTCCTCCTGCTCTTCGCCGGCCTCCAGCAGCCCGCCTTCGAGGTCGATGAAGACCGAAAGCTGATCACGCAGCAGGCTGGCGGCGAACTTGACCGCCTCCTCGGGCGTGACCACGCCGTTGGTCTCGACATCGAGGACCAGCTTGTCGAGGTCGGTACGCTGCTCGACACGCGCACTCTCGACCGCGTACGAGACGCGGCGCACCGGGCTGAAGCTCGCATCCAGGGCCAGGTGGCCGATGGTGCGGGTGTCCTCTTCTTCGCGCGCGGTGACCGGCAGGTAGCCACGCCCCCGCTCGATCTTCAGCGACGCCTTGAACGGCTGCTCGTGCGTGATCGTAGCGATGTGAAGATCCGGGTTCTTGATCTCCACGTCGTGGTCGGTGGCGATGTCCGCCGCCGTCACGGCGCCTGGCCCCTGCTTCTCGACGCTGAGCGTCACCGAGTCGCGCTCGTTGAGCCGCACGGCGAGATCCTTGAGGTTGAGCAGGATATCCACGGTGTCTTCGTGGATGCCCTCGACCGCCGTGTACTCGTGCTGGACGCCCTCGATCTCCACCTCGGTGACCGCGGTCCCGGGCATCGACGAGAGCAGCAGCCGCCGCAGGGCGTTGCCCAGCGTATGGCCAAAGCCCCGCTCCAGCGGCTCCAGGACGACCTTGGCGCGGTTGTCCGAGAGCGGCTCGATCTCGACCGAGCGCGGCTTAAGAAAGTCCTTCAGGTACCCCTTCATGGACGACACCTTGCAGTTGCGGCTGTTACTTCGAGTACAGCTCGACGATCAGCGATTCGTTGATTTCCTGAGACAGATCGGCGCGGTCCGGGGCCTGCTTGAAGACGCCTTCCATCTTGGTGGCGTCGACGTCGACCCAGGGCGCCCAGCCGTTCTGCTGCGCCAGCTCGAGGGCGGCCTGAATGCGCAGCTGGCTCTTGGCCTTCTCCTTGACGGAGACGGTGTCGCCCGGCTTGACCTGGTACGACGGGATGTTAACCACCCGGCCGTTGACCAGGATGCCGCGGTGATTGACCAGCTGCCGCGCCTCCGCGCGGGTGCTGCCAAAACCCATCCGGTAGCAGACGTTGTCCAGGCGGCTCTCGAGCAGCTGCAGCAGCGCGGTGCCGGTGGCGTCCTTACGGCGGGCGGCTTCCTTGTAGTAGTTGCGGAACTGCCGCTCCATGATGCCGTACATGCGACGGACCTTCTGCTTCTCACGCAGCTGAAGGCCGTAGTCGGACATGCGGCCGCCGCGGCGCTGCCCGTGCTGCCCCGGGGGCTGCTCGAGCTTGCACTTGGTGTCGATGGACCGGACGCCGCTCTTCAGGAACAGGTCGGTTTTCTCGCGGCGCGCCAGTTTGCACTTGGGACCAATATACTTCGCCATGGCGAGCGCTTCCTCCTCAGACCCGCCGCTTCTTGGGCGGCCGGCAACCGTTGTGCGGGATGGGCGAGACGTCGGAAATGTTGGTGATCCGGTACCCGACCGCGTTGAGCGCACGCACGGCGGACTCGCGCCCGGGGCCAGGCCCCTTGACGCGAACCTCCAGGTTCTTGAGACCGTAATCCTGCGCGGCACGCGCGGCGGTCTCCGACGCCACCTGGGCAGCGAAGGGCGTGCTCTTGCGCGACCCCTTGAAGCCGCTGCCGCCGGCGCTCGCCCAGGACAACGCGTTGCCCTGCCGGTCGGTGATGGTGATCAGCGTGTTGTTGAAGGTCGCGTTGATGTGCGCGACACCATCACTGACTGTGCGCTTGACTTTCTTCTTGCCGCCACCGCGGCTGGATGCCTTCGCCATAGGTCTTTGTTCCCGTGTTCGCTCCGAACGCGGTGCCGATCCGGCCCACGCGTTGAATGTTGCCTACCCGATCAGCGGCTGGCGGGGCCCCGACGCGGACCCTTGCGCGTACGCGCGTTGGTCTGCGTCTGCTGCCCACGCACCGGCAGGCCGCGGCGGTGCCGCATGCCCCGGTAGCAGCCGAGGTCCATCAGGCGCTTGATGTCCATCGCCACCGAGCGGCGCAGATCGCCCTCGATAACGTAGTTGCCGACTTCCTGCCGCAGCGCCTCGACCTCGGCGTCATTGAGATCGCGGACGCGCCGGTCATGCGGCACGCCGGCCGCTTCACAGATGCTCAGGGCACGCGTGCGGCCGATCCCGTAGATCGAGGTCAGCGCGACCCACGCGTGCTTGTGTGTCGGTATGTTGATTCCTGCGATTCGGGCCATGGGGCCAACTCTCCCGTGATTCGCGCTTGTTGGGTGCCGGGTCGATCCGCCGGTGCTCGCCGGTCCGGATTCAGCCCTGGCGTTGCTTGTGCCGCGCCTCCGTGCAGATGACCCGCACGGTCCCGCGCCGCTTCACGATCTTGCAGTTGCGGCAAATCCGCTTGACCGATGCCCTGACTTTCATGGTCGTCTCTCCAATACTCCGAGCGCGGCCGCTCACGGGCGACCCAAAGGCGCGAAAGGATACCAGTCCGCGCGCCCGGATGCCACCCCGCAGCCAGTTTTATCGATTCAGCGCAGCATCCCGCCGCCAGGCCGGGTGTGCCCCTTGAGGTTGGCCTTCTTCATCAGCGGCTCGTACTGGTGCGAGACCAGGTGCGACTGCAGCTGCGCCATGAAGTCCATGACCACGATGACGCTGATCAGCAGCGAGGTGCCGCCGAAGTAGAACGGCACGTTCCAGTACAGGATCAGGAACTCCGGCATCAGGCAGACGGCGGTGATGTAGAGCGCACCGACGAAAGTGAGCCGGCTCTGCACCTGATCGATGTACCGGGAGGTCTGCTCGCCGGGACGGATCCCGGGGATGAACGCCCCCGACTTCTTCAGGTTGTCGGCGGTGTCCCGCGAGTTGAACACCAGCGCCGTGTAGAAGAAGCAGAAGAAGATGATCGCCGCGGCGTAAAGCGCCACATAGATCGGCTGCCCCGGCGAGAGCGTCGCGGCGATGTCTCCGATAAAGCCCAGCCCCTCGGCATCGCCGAACCACTGCCCGACCGTGGCCGGGAAGAGAATGATGCTCGAGGCGAAGATCGGCGGGATCACGCCCGCCATGTTCAGCTTCAGCGGCAGGTGGCTCTGCTGCGCGGCGTACATCTTGCGCCCTTGCTGGCGCTTGGCGTACTGCACGGTGATCCGCCGCTGCCCCCGCTCGATGAAGACAATGAACGCGGTCACCGCCGCGGCCATGATCAGCAGCAGCAGGATCGTCGCGGTACCCAGCTCGCCGGTACGCTGCAGTTCGAGCGTGCCACCCAGCGCGCCGGGCAGGCCGGCGACGATGCCGGCGAAGATGATGATCGAGATACCGTTGCCGATGCCCCGCTCGGTGATCTGCTCACCAAGCCACATCAAGAAGATCACGCCGGTGGCCAGGGTCACCGTGGAGATAAATACAAACGCCGGCCCGGGCATGGCGGCCACACCCTGCCCCTGCAGCGCGATACTGATGCCGATGCCCTGGAAGGTGGCCAGCCCGAGCGTGCCGTAGCGCGTGTACTGCGTGATCTTGCGCCGGCCGGCCTCCCCCTCCTTCTTCAGCCGCTCGAGCGACGGCACCACCGCCGTGAGCAGCTGCATGATGATCGCCGCCGAGATATAGGGCATGACGCCGAGGGCGAAGATGGAGAGTCGCTCCAACGCCCCGCCGGCGAACATGTTGAACATCTCCAGGATGGTGCCGCGCTGCTGCTCGACCATCTGCTCGAGCGCCGCCGGATCGATACCCGGGATCGTGATGTGGGTACCGATGCGGTAGATGATCAGCGCGAGCAGTACGAAAAGCAGACGCTGACGAACCTCGGTGAGACGTCCCATCCCACCGAGGGCCCCTGCGGCACCACCTGGACGTCCCAACTTAACCCTCCTCGACGACTTGGCCGCCGGCCGCCTCGATCGCCTTGCGGGCGCCCTGGGTCACCTTGACGCCACGCACGGTCACTGCGCGGTCGATGGTGCCCGAGGCGATAACCTTGACGTAGCGCATGTTCTTGCGCACGACGCCGGCCTTGTGCAGCGCCGAAAGGTCCACCGTATCACCGTCGACGCGGGCGATCTCGTGGAGGCGAACCTCCGCGGTACGCAGGCTTTTCTGCGAGGAGAAGCCGTACTTCGGCACCCGGCGCTGCAGCGGCATCTGGCCGCCTTCGAAGCCGACCTTGTGGAAGCCGCCACTGCGGCTGTGCTGACCCTTGTGACCGCGACCGGCCGTCTTGCCCAGGCCGCTGCCCGCACCGCGTCCGGCGCGCTTGGCCTCCGGCCGGCTGCCCGGGCTCGGCGACAGTTGATTGAGCCGCATTTACGCCTCCTGAACTTCCAGCATATAGGACACCTTCCGGATCATTCCGCGATTCTCCGGGGTGTCGTCGACCAGGACAGTCTGGTGCATCCGGCGCAGGCCGAGGCCGCGCACGCACTGGCGGTGCTTCTGCAGCCGGCCGTGGACGCTGCGCCGCAGCGTTACCTGGAGCTTCTTCTGGTTAGCCATGATCAGCCCGTAATCTCTTCGACACTCTTGCCCCGCCGGGCAGCGACTGCCTCGGGGGAGTCCATCGAGGCCAGCCCGTCGACCGTGGCGCGCACCACGTTGATCGGGTTGCGCGAGCCGACCGACTTGGCCAGCACGTCCTGCACGCCGAGCACCTCGAAGACCGCGCGCATGGCGCCGCCGGCGATAATGCCGGTACCCGGCGAGGCCGGCTTCATGAAGACCTTGCTCGACCCGTGGAAGTGGGTCACTGGGTAGCGCAGGGTCGGGCCATCCAGCGGCACGGTGCGCATCCCGCCGCGCGCCCGCTCCATTGCCTTCTGGATCGCTGCGGGGACCTCGCGGGCCTTGCCGTAACCGAACCCGACTCGCCCCTCGCCGTCACCGACCACGGTCAGCGCCGTGAAGCCGAACTGGCGGCCGCCCTGGACCACCTTCGCCACGCGGTTGATCGTGATCAGCTTTTCGCGGAGCCCGTCCGCGCCGGTTTGTTCACCGTTCGCCATAGCTTCTTAGCCCCTAGCCTAAAACTTCAGTCCGGCTTCACGCGCGGCCTCGGCCAGCGCCTGCACGCGGCCGTGGTACTGGTAGCCGGCACGATCGAATGCCACCTGCTCGACGCCGGCCGCCTTGGCGCGCTCGGCGATCAGCCGGCCCACCTCTTGGGCGGCGCTCACGTTGCCGGTCCCCTCGCTGCGCTGACGCAGGGAGGGCTCCACCGTGGAAGCAGCCGCCAGGGTCTTCGCGCCGTCCGGCTGCTGCACCTGTGCGTAGATATGGCGCGGCGTGCGGTGGACCGAGAGCCGGTAGGCACCGGCGTCGCGGATGCGCCCGCGGCTCTTGCGCGCGCGCCGCATGCGTGCTGTGTTCTTGTCCATCTTCGTCCCCACCGCCTACTTCTTCTTGGCTTCTTTGAGGACCACCCGCTCGTCGGCGTAGCGTACACCCTTGCCCTTGTAGGGCTCCGGCGGGCGATAGCCTCGGATCTGGGCGGCCACCTGGCCAACCTGCTGCTTGTCGGCGCCCTTGACCACGACCTCCGTCTGCGAGGGGCACTCGATCGTTACGCCCTCGGGGATCTCGTGGTACACCGGGTGCGAGAACCCGAGCGTGAGGTGCAGGGTGTTGCCCTGGACCTGCGCCCGGTACCCGACGCCCTTGAGTTCGAGGCGACGCTCGAATCCCTCGCTGACGCCGATCACCATGTTGCTCACCAGGGCCCGCGTCGTACCGGTCAGCGCCACCGCGCGGGTGCTCTGCTGCCGGGGCTCGAAGGTGAGCGTGCCGTCCTCCTGATTCAGAGAAACCAGGCGGTGGCAGCGCCACGCCATCTGGCCCTTGGGGCCCTTGACCTGAATGTCGTTACCCTGGAGCGTCACCTCCACGCCGGAGGGGACCTCCACGGGTGCCTTTGCGACTCTCGACATGATTGCCCGTCCTGTCTAGAAGACCCAGCAGAGTACCTCGCCGCCGTGCCCCTGCGCGCGGGCCTGACCATCGCTCATCACGCCCTTGGACGTGGAGATAATGGCGGTGCCCAGCCCGTTGCGCACGCGCGGCAGCTCGTCACGACCGCGGTAGACCCGCAGACCCGGCCGGCTGTAACGCTGGATTTCGCGGATTGCCGGCTGACCCTCGTGGTACCGGAGCGTGACCTCCAGGACCGGCTTTTTCTCTTCCCCGACCTCGCGGTAACCCTCGATGTAGCCCTCCTCTTGGAGGACGGCGGCAATCGCCCGCTTGAGCTTCGAGGACGGCATACGCACGTCCGCCTTCTCGGCGTGGTGCGCGTTCCGTACCCGGGTCAGCATGTCGGCAATGGGATCGGTCATGCTCATCGTCTATCCCCTTACCAGCTCGAGAGGGTCAGGCCCGGGATCTCGCCGTTCATGGCCGCCCGACGCAGCTCATTGCGGGCCAGCCCGAACTTGCGGTAATACCCCCGCGGCCGGCCCGACTTGGCGCAGCGGTTACGCTGGCGCACGGGGCTGGCGTTGCGCGGGATCTGCTGTAGCTTGAGCTGCGCTTCGAAGCGCTCCTCGACGCTCGACTCAGGGCTGTCGATAATCGCCTTGAGCCGCTCGCGCTTGGCAGCGTACTTCTGTGCCAGCTTGCGGCGCTTTCGGTCGCGCTCAACCATGGAGTTCTTGGCCATCTGCGCTGCTCCTCTGGACGTTAGGTCCGGAAGGGGAAGCCGAACCCTTCGAGCAGGGCCTTCCCTTCCGCGTCGGTGCGAGCGGTGGTGGACACCGTGATGTCCATGCCGCGCACCCGATCGATTTCGTCGTAGTCGATCTCCGGGAAGATCAGCTGCTCCCGGATACCGAGGTTGTAGTTACCGCGCCCGTCAAACGACCGCGGCGAGAACCCACGGAAGTCGCGGACCCGCGGGGCCGCCACGTGGATGAAGCGCTCGAGGAACTCGTACATCCGCTCGCGGCGCAGCGTGACCTTGCAGCCGATCGGCCAGCCCTCACGGATCTTGAAGCCCGCCACGGACTTGCGCGCCCGCGTGACGATCGGCTTCTGCCCGCTGATCTTGGCCAGGTCCTCCTGCGCGGCCTCCAGGATCTTCTTGTCCTTGGTGGCCTCACCCAGCCCCATGTTGATCACGATCTTCTGCAGCTGGGGCACCTGCATCACGTTCTGGTACCCGAATCGCTCCTGCAGGGCCGGAGTGACCTCTTCCTGATAAAGCTTTCGCAACGTCGCCATTCCAGCCCCCTCAGGCGTCAATCAGCTGCTGGTTGGACTTGAAATAACGCACCTTGCGATCCCCCTCCCAGCGGACGCCGACGCGATCGGCCTGCTCCGTCTCGGGGTTGTAGATCGCCACATTCGAGATGTGGATCGGTGCCTCTTTCTCGATAATCCCGCCGGTGGTGCCCTGCATCGGGTTCCCGCGCGTGTGCCGCTTGACCATGTTGACGTTCTCGACGACAACGCGGTCCTTGTCGGGGATCACCCGGGACACCCGGCCACGACGCCCCTTGTCTTTTCCGGCGATGACGATGACCTCGTCGCCCGTACGAATCTTGCGCATGATGACCTCGCCTACAGTACTTCGGGCGCCAGGGAAATGATCCGCATGAAGCGCTCGTTGCGCAGCTCACGGGTCACCGGGCCAAAGACACGCGTGCCGATCGGCTGCAGATTGTTGTTCAGCAGCACCGCCGCGTTGCCGTCAAAACGGATCTTCGACCCGTCGGCCCGGCGCACGCCTCGCTTGCTGCGGACGACTACAGCGTTGTAGACCTCGCCCTTTTTGACGCGCCCCCGCGGGATCGCGTCCTTGACGCTGACCTTGACGATATCACCAATCCCCGCATAGCGGCGCTTGGAGCCGCCCAGCACCTTGATGCACTGCACCTGCCGGGCGCCGCTGTTGTCCGCCGCTTTGAGGAGGCTTTCCATCTGGATCATGACGCTTCACCCGCTCTTGTTCTTGCTCGCCCCCTTGCGGGGCACTTCCGCGCGCTTAGCTCGCGGCCCGCTCCAGCACCTTCACCAGCCGCCAGGTCTTGTTCTTCGACAGCGGACGGCACTCCTGGATGGAGACCCAGTCGCCTTCGCGCCCCTCGTTTTGCTCATCGTGGGCGTGGAGCTTGGTCGACCGCCGGATGAACTTGCCGTACAGCGGGTGCTTCACGCGGCGCTCGACCAGCACGGTGAGGGTCTTGTCCATCTTGTTGCTGACCACGCGCCCGTTCACGGTGCGGGTGTTTTTCTCTTCACTCATGCCTGCCGCTCCGCACGCTTACGCTCGTTGAGCACGGTCTTGATGCGCGCGACGTCGCGGCGCACCTTGCCGAGCTGATCGGTCCGGGCCAGCTGACCGCTGGCCTTCTGCATCCGCAGATTGAACTGTTCCTTGCGGCGCTCGAGCAGCTCGTTCTCGAGTTCCTCGGTTTTCTTTTCGCGCAGCTCGCTCGCCTTCATCACATCACCGTCCGGTTCACGAAGGTGGTCTTCACCGGCAGCTTCGCCGCCGCGCGCCGGAAGGCCTCGCGGGCGACTTCCTCGGACACGCCCTCGATCTCATAGAGGACGCGACCGGGCGCGATCGGCTCGCACCAGTGATCCACGTTGCCCTTGCCCTTGCCCATCCGGACCTCGAGCGGCTTTTCAGTGACCGGCTTATCCGGGAAGACCCGGATCCAGATCTTGCCGCCGCGGCGGATGTAGCGGTTGATCGCACGCCGCGCGGCCTCGATCTGCCGCGAGGTGATGGGTCCGCGAGTGGTTGCCTTGAGGCCGAACTCGCCGAAGCTCACGCGATCACCGCGGGTCGCGAGGCCCGAGCAGCGGCCCTTTTGCTTCTTGCGGTACTTGGTCCGTTTCGGCTGTAACATCGCTTACGCGCTCCCGTCCGCTCAGCCCTGGGCAGCCGCGGCGCGCTTGACGCGCTCGGCAGGGGCCCCTTCGTTGTCGGTGTCGATGATCTCGCCCTTGAAGATCCAGACCTTCACACCGATGACGCCGTACGTGGTCATCGCCTCGGCAAAGCCGTAGTCGATGTCCGCACGGAGGGTGTGCAGCGGCACGCGGCCCTCGCGATACCACTCGGTCCGGGCGATCTCGGAGCCGTTCAGCCGCCCCGAAACCTGCACCTTGATCCCCTGGGCGCCGACGCGCTGGGCGTTGCCGACAGCCCGTTTGAGGGCCCGCCGGAACATGACGCGGCGCTCCAGCTGCCCGGCGATGCCCTCGGCCACCAGGTTGGCGTCGGCCTCCGGCTTGCGGATCTCCTCGATATTGATGTGCACCGGCACGCCCATCCGGGCCGCCACCTCACCGCGAAGCCGATCGATGTCCTCACCCTTCTTGCCGATCACGATGCCCGGGCGGGCGGTATGGATCGTAACCAGGGCGTTCTTCGCCGGGCGCTCGATCTGGATGCGACTCACGGAGGCGTTCTTCAGGCGCTCACGAATGAACTCCCGCACCTCCAGGTCGGTGTTGAGGTACTTGCCGAAGTTCGCGCTATCGGCGTACCACATGGAACGCCAGTCTTCGGTGACGCCCAGCCTAAACCCCGTGGGATGGGTCTTGTTTCCCATGCCGGCCTCTCTCGCTTGATCCGCTTCAGTCCTCGGCGACCGCCACGGTAATGTGGCTGGTCCGCTTGAGGATTCGGTTGGCACGCCCTTTGGCGCGCGGCTGAATTCGCTTCATCGTCGGGCCCTCATCGACCATGATCCGCGCTACGCGCAGCTCGTCGATGTCGGCACCATCATTGTGCTCTGCGTTCGCAACCGCCGACTCGAGCACCTTACGCACGATCTCCGCGGCCTTGCGCGGGCTGTACTCGAGGGTCCGCAGCGCGTCGTCCACCGGCAGCCCGCGAATCTGATCGGCAACAAGCCGGGCCTTTTGCGGCGAGACACGCGAGAAACGCAGTTTTGCTTGGGTCTCCATGGCGCGCTCCCGTTATCGCTTCGACTTCTTGTCCGCGGCGTGGCCGCGGAAGGTACGCGTCGCCGCAAACTCGCCCAGCTTGTGGCCAACCATGTTCTCGTTGATCAGCACGGGAACATGCTGGCGCCCGTTGTGGATGGCGATGGTGAGCCCGACCATATCCGGCATCACCACCGAGCGACGCGACCAGGTCTTGATCGGCCGCTTGCTGTTGTTGGCATTCGCCTCTTCCACCTTCTTCAGCAGGTGGTGGTCGATGAACGGCCCTTTCTTGGTCGAGCGTGGCACGATTCTTTACCCCTCAACGCTTCCGTCGGCGCACGATGTACTTATCGGTGCGCTTGTTCTTGCGGGTCTTATGCCCCTTGGTGGGCATACCCCACGGCGAGACCGGGTGACGCCCGCCTGCGGTGCGGCCCTCGCCGCCGCCGTGCGGGTGATCAACCGGGTTCATGGCGACACCACGGACGGTCGGACGCACGCCCAGGTGGCGCTTGGCGCCCGCCTTGCCGAGGTTGCGCAGGCTGTGCTCGGCGTTGCCAACCTCGCCCACCGTCGCCATGCAGTCGGCGGGAACGCGGCGCATCTCGCCTGAGCGAAGGCGCAGGGTCGCCATACCGCTTTCGCGGGCGACGATCTGCACGCTGGCACCGGCTGAGCGGGCGAGCTGCGCCCCCTTACCGGGCTTGAGCTCGACGCAGTGCACCTGCGTACCGACCGGGATGTTGCGCAGCGGCAGGGCGTTGCCCGGCTTGATGGCGGCGTCGCGCCCGCTCTGGATCGGCGAGCCAGGTTCAACGCCACGAGGCGCGATAATATACCTTCTCTCGCCGTCTTGATAAAGGACCAGAGCGATATTCGCGGAACGATTCGGGTCGTACTCGAGTCGTTCGACCTTGCCCGGCACCCCGGTTTTGTTCCGCTTGAAGTCAATCAGGCGGTAGCGCTGCTTGTGACCACCGCCACGATGGCGCGTGGTGATGCGGCCGTCGCTGTTGCGCCCGCCGGACTTGGTCTTTTGCACCACCAGGGGCTCATAAGGCCCACCCTGGTGCAGCCGGGCGTCTTTCGTCTTGACGACGAAGCGCCGGCCCGGAGACGTCGGCTTGCTCTTGACTAGTGCCATGACTGGCTCTCCTTACTCCCCACCGAGGAAGTCGATGTCCTGTCCCTCGGCGAGGGTGACGTATGCCTTCTTCCAATCCCGGCGGCGGCCACGGATCATGCCGAAGCGCTTGCGCTTGCCCTTGGCGTTGACCGTGCGCACGCCGGTGACTTGCACATCGAACAGCTTTTCGACGGCGGCCTTGATTTCCTTCTTGTTGGCGTCGGGCGCCACCTGGAAGACCACCTGGCCGGCGCCGTCGGCGATGACCGTGCTCTTCTCGGAGATGTGCGGGCCACGAAGCACGGTATAGAGTCTTTCCTGGTTCATGACAGCCACTCCTCGACACGGCGGATGGCGGACTCGGTGATCACCACCCGCTCGGCGCCGACCAAGCTCGCCGGATCGACGCCGGCGGCGTCAACCACGCCCAGGCGCGGCAGGTTACGGGCGGCAAGTTCGAGGTTGGTGTCGATCTCGTCGACCACGATCAACCCCTCGCTCACGCCGAGCCCGTCCAGGCGCGCCTTGAGCGCCTGGGTCTTGGGCGCGTCGACCGTCAGCTGCTGGACGACCACCAGGCGGTCCTGGCGGGCCAGCTCGGACAGGATCGAGCGCATGGCGCCGCGGTACATCTTGCGGTTGACCTTCTGCGAGAAGTCCCGCGGTTTAGCCGCGAAGGTCTGGCCGCCGCCGCGCCACAGCGGGCTGCGGATGGTGCCGGCACGCGCGTTGCCCGTGCCTTTCTGACGCCAGGGCTTCTTGCCACCGCCGGCGACCTCGCTGCGCGTCTTCTGTGCCTTGGTCCCGGCACGCGCCCCGGCGAGGTGGGCGGTAACCACCTGGTGGACGAGCGATTCGCGGAACGGCGCGTCGAAGGTCTGATCCGAGACCTCGAGCTGGCCTGCCGCTTCGCCCTTTTCGTTACTGAGCTTGAGCTCCATGGCTCCCCCTGTCACCTCTTACGCCTTGCTCGCCGGACGGACGATCAGGTCGCTGCCGACGGCCCCGGGGACAGCACCCCGGATGAGCAGCAGGTTGCGCTCGCTATCCACGCGCACGACCTCCAGGTTCTGGACGGTGGCGCGCCGATTGCCCATCTGCCCGGCCATCTTCTTGCCCTTGAACACGCGCCCGGGGCTCTGGCACTGGCCGATGGAACCCGGGACCCGGTGCGACTTCGAGTTGCCGTGGGTGTTGCGCTGGGCCCGGAAGTTATGCCGACGCACCGTACCCGCGAAGCCCCGGCCCTTGCTGGTGCCGGTGACGTCGACCTTCTGGCCGGCCTCAAAGCTGCCCACTTCGATGGAGGCACCGGCCTCCGGCAGCTCCTCGTCCGTGGCGCGCTGGCCCTTGTCCAGCCGGAACTCCCACACGCCGCGGCCGGCCTCGACCCCGGCGCGGGCGAAATGCCCCGCCTCGGGCTTGCGCACGCGCTGCGGCTTGCGCCGGCCGGCGGTCACCTGCACGGCGCGGTAGCCGTCACTCTCCTCGGTCTTCACCTGGGTGACGCGATTCGGGTCCGCCTCGACGACGGTCACCGGGATCGAGCCCCCTTCTTCGGTAAAAACACGCGTCATGCCGCGCTTGCGACCGACGATTCCAATTGCCATCGTCCGCGTCTCCTCAAAATCTCTCTGCCCGGATCTAGCTCACCGGGAACGAATAGACTCCGGCGGGCGCACGGCGCGCAGCCCCTGCGGGGCGGCCCGCCGCTTGCCGGCCGGAGCGCCGGTCACCGCCGGTCGTTGTCGATACGGCGGCTCGACGTGTCAGTAGAGCTTGATCTGAACGTCGACACCGGCGGCCAGGTCGAGCTTCATCAGCGCGTCGACCGTCTTGTCCGTCGGGTCGATGATGTCCATCAGCCGCTTGTGGGTGCGGATCTCGTACTGGTCCCGCGCGTCCTTATTGACGTGCGGCGAGGTCAGCACGGTAAACCGCTCCTTCTTGACCGGAAGCGGGATGGGGCCACAGACGTGGGCCCCGGTCCGCTTCGCGGTATCCACGATTTCCCGGGCGGACTGATCGATCAGACGGTGATCGAACGCCTTCAGCCGGATCCGGATACGCTGGTTCTGTGTTGCCGCTGCGGTCGCCATGGCTACTTTACTCGATGATCTTGGAGACGACGCCGGCGCCGACGGTGCGGCCGCCCTCGCGGATCGCGAAGCGCAGGCCGTCCTCCATGGCGATCGGGGCGATCAGCTGAACCGTCATCTTGACGTTATCGCCCGGCATCACCATCTCGGTGCCCTCCGGCAGCGTCACCGTACCCGTGACGTCCGTCGTCCGGAAGTAGAACTGCGGACGGTAGCCGTTGAAAAACGGCGTGTGCCGGCCACCCTCGTCCTTGCTCAGGACGTACACCTCGGCCTCGAAGTGCGTGTGCGGCGTGATCGACTTCGGCTTGCACAGCACCTGGCCACGCTCGACGTCGTCGCGCTTGATCCCGCGCAGCAGCGCACCGATGTTGTCACCCGCCTCGCCCTGGTCGAGCAGCTTGCGGAACATCTCGACGCCGGTGCAGGTCGTCTTGCGCGTCTCGGTGATGCCGACGATCTCGACCTCTTCACCGACCTTGATCACACCGCGCTCGACCCGGCCGGTGACCACCGTGCCGCGACCCGAGATGGAGAAGACGTCCTCGATCGGCATCAGGAAGTCGCCGTCAACCGGACGCTCCGGCTGCGGGATGTGCTCGTCCATGGCCTCGACGAGCTTGATGATCGCCGGACGCCCCATCTCCGAGTCGTCGCCCTCGAGCGCCTTCAGTGCCGAGCCGGTGACCACCGGGATGTTGTCACCGTCGAAGTCGTAGTCGCTCAGCAGCTCGCGGACCTCCATCTCGACGAGCTCGAGCAGCTCGGCGTCGTCGACCATGTCGGCCTTGTTCAGGAAGACCACGATCGCCGGGACACCGACCTGACGGGCGAGCAGGATGTGCTCACGCGTCTGCGGCATCGGGCCGTCGGCGGCGGAGACCACCAGGATCGAGCCGTCCATCTGCGCCGCGCCGGTGATCATGTTCTTCACGTAGTCGGCGTGACCCGGGCAGTCGACGTGGGCGTAGTGGCGGCTCTCCGACTCGTACTCCACGTGCGCGGTGGCGATCGTGATGCCGCGAGCACGCTCCTCCGGCGCGTTGTCGATCTGATCGAACGCGCGGGCGTCGCCGCCGTGAGCTTCCGCCAGGACCTTGGTCAGGGCCGCAGTCAGCGTCGTCTTGCCATGGTCCACGTGACCGATGGTGCCGACGTTGATGTGCGGCTTCTTACGCTCAAACTTTTCCTTGGACACGCCACACCTCGTTTATCTTGTACGGTCTCTCGTCTGAAACTGAACGGCGACGTACGCTTACGACGCCTTCTTGATCACTTCATCGGCGATGCTCGCCGGCGCCTCGTGATACTCCTCGAACTCCATCACGTAGGAGGCACGCCCCTGGGTGTTGGAGCGCAGGTCCGTCGCGTAGCCGAACATCTCCTTCAGCGGCACCTGGGCACGGATCTGCTTGCCGTTGGGGATGTCCTCCATCTTCTGCACGGTGCCACGCCGACGGTTGAGGTCACCGACCACGTCGCCCATGTACTCCTCCGGCGTGACCACCTCGACCTTCATCACGGGCTCGAGCAGAACCGGATCCGCCTTCATGAACCCTTCGCGGAAGGCCATGGAGCCGGCGATCTTGAACGCCATCTCCGAGGAGTCGACATCGTGGTAGGAGCCGTCGTAGAGCTCCACGGCCACGTCGACCACCGGGTAGCCGGCGAGCACGCCCTCTTCCATGACCTCGCGACAGCCGTGGTCGACCGACGGCACGTACTCCTTGGGCACCACGCCGCCGACGATCTTGCTCTCGAAGTTGTAGCCGTCGCCACGCTCCTGCGGCTTCATGCGGATGTGCACGTGACCGTACTGGCCGCGGCCACCGGACTGGCGCACGAACTTGCCTTCCTGCTCGACCTGCTTACGGATGGTCTCGCGGTAGGCGACCTGCGGCGCGCCGACGTTGGCCTCGACCTTGAACTCCCGCTTGAGGCGGTCGACGATGATATCCAGGTGCAGCTCACCCATGCCGGAGATGATGGTCTGCCCGGACTCCTCGTCGGTGCGCACGCGGAAGGACGGATCCTCCTGCGCCAGCCGGCCGAGGGCCTGGCCCATCTTCTCTTGATCACTGCGCGTCTTCGGCTCGACGGCAACGGCGATCACCGGCTCGGGGAACTCCATGCGCTCGAGCGTGACCTTGTTGCTCGGATCGCACAGGGTGTCACCGGTGGTGACATCCTTCAGGCCGACAGCGGCGGCGATGTCGCCGGCGCGGACCTCCTTGATCTCCTCGCGCTGGTTGGAGTGCATCTGCAGCAGACGGCCGATGCGCTCCTTCTTGCCCTTGACCGGGTTGAAGACCGCGTCGCCGGAGCTTAGCACGCCGGAGTAGACGCGGAAGAACGTGAGGTTGCCGACGTACGGATCGTTGGCGATCTTGAACGCCAGCGCCGCGAAGGGCTGATCGTCGCTGGACTCGCGGGTGACCACGGTCTCTTCGTCATCGAGCACACCCTCGATGGCCGGGACCTCGTTGGGCGCCGGCAGGAATTCGATGACGGCGTCGAGCAGCGTCTGAACGCCCTTGTTCTTGAACGCCGAGCCGCACATGCACAGCACGATCTCGGTGTTCAGGGTGCGCTGGCGCAAGCCACGCTTGATGTCGTCGTGGGACAGTTCCCCTTCGTTGAGGTACTTGTCCATCAGCTCTTCGTCCGCCTCGGCGGCGGCCTCGACCATCTCCTCGCGGGCGGCCTCGGCGTCGGCCCTGAGCTCTTCCGGGATCTCCCGCTCGGAGTAGGTCATGCCCTGCTCGTCGCGGTCCCAGTAGATGGCGGACATGCGCAGCAGGTCGATGATGCCCTCGAACTGGTCCTCGGCGCCGATGGGCAGCTGGATCGGCACCGCCTGGGAACCGAGCCGCTCGCGGATCTGGCTGACCACACGCGAGAAGTCGGCGCCAGCGCGGTCCATCTTGTTGACGAACGCCATGCGCGGCACGCCGTACTTGTTGGCCTGGCGCCAGACCGTCTCGGACTGCGGCTCCACGCCACCGACGGCACAGAACACGGCGACGGCGCCGTCGAGCACCCGCAGCGAGCGCTCCACCTCGATGGTGAAGTCGACGTGACCCGGGGTGTCGATGATGTTGATCCGGGTCTCGGGGTACTGCTGGTCCATGCCGCGCCAGAAGCAGGTGGTCGCGGCGGACGTAATGGTGATGCCACGCTCCTGTTCCTGGGACATCCAGTCCATGGTCGCCGCACCGTCATGGGTCTCACCCATCTTGTGCGAGACACCGGTGTAAAACAGGATGCGCTCGGTGGTGGTGGTCTTGCCGGCATCGATGTGAGCGGCGATGCCGATGTTCCGATAGCGCTCGATGGGTGTCTTGCGTGCCACGGTGGAATACCCCGTTTTGAAGCGTGTTTCTGCGTTTACCAGCGGTAGTGCGAGAAGGCCTTGTTGGCCTCGGCCATGCGGTGCGTGTCTTCACGCTTTTTCACGGCCGTCCCGCGACTCTCCGCCGCCTCAAGCATCTCGTTGGCCATGCGCGCGGCCATGGTCTTCTCGCCGCGCTTGCGGGCCGCCTCGAGCAGCCAGCGCATGGCGAGGGTCTGGCGCCGCTCGGGGCGGACCTCGACCGGGACCTGATACGTAGCGCCACCGACGCGCCGGGACTTGACCTCGACCCGCGGCTTGACGTTCTCGAGCGCGGTCTCCATGACCTCGATCGGATCGTCGTGCTTGGCGCCGATGCGCTCCAAGGCCCCGTAGAGGATTCGCTCGGCCACCGAGCGCTTGCCGTCGCTCATGACCATGTTGACGAATTTGGTCAGGACCTCACTCCCGTACTTGGGATCGGGCAGGACCTTGCGCTTGGGTACTTCTCGTCTCCTAGGCATGACTGAGTCCCGTTACTTCTTCTTCGGGCGCTTGGCGCCGTACTTGGAACGACCCTGCCGGCGCTTGTCGACACCCGCCGTATCCGCGGCACCGCGGACGACGTGGTAGCGCACACCAGGCAGGTCCTTGACACGCCCGCCACGAATGAGGACGACCGAGTGCTCCTGGAGGTTGTGACCCTCACCACCGATGTAGGAGGCCACCTCGTAACCGTTGGTCAGACGCACACGCGCCACCTTCCGCAGCGCGGAGTTCGGCTTCTTCGGCGTGGTGGTGTAGACGCGAGTGCATACGCCGCGCTTCTGAGGGCTCGCCTCCAGCGCCGGCACACTGCTCTTCGCGGTGCGCTTGGTGCGACCTTTGCGCACCAACTGGTTCACTGTCGCCATAGGGTTTTGCGCTCCGTACCGACCCAAAAACGACAGGCCGGATGGCCGGCCTGTCGAAGACGCGGCATTCTAGGGTGATCCCGCGCCCTTGTCAATGACACGCCCCGGGACCACCCCGGGGCGCACGGCTTGCGTTGCGGTTGCTCGGGGCTATTCGGCCTCGGGCCCGGCCTCCTCGCCGGAGGGACCGGAATCCGCGCCTTCGCCCTGACCGAGCGAGGCGAAGACCTCCTCGGCCTGCTGCTCCGGCGTCGCCACCGGACCGGGGGCCTCCTGGCGCCGCGCGGCGTGGTAGGCGAATCCGGTGCCCGCCGGGATGAGCCGGCCGACGATGACGTTCTCCTTCAGGCCACGCAGGTCGTCTCGGATGCCGCGGGTCGCCGCCTCGGTGAGCACCCGGGTGGTCTCCTGGAAGGAGGCCGCCGAGATGAACGACTCGGTGGACAGCGACGCCTTGGTGATGCCCAGCAGCGACGGCTCCCATTGGGCCGGCTGCTTGCTCTGCGCCTCGAGCCGCTCGTTCTCTTCGAGCAGCTTGGCCCGGTCGACCTGCTCGCCCTTGAGGTAGAGCGAATCGCCCGGGTCGGAGACGATGGTCTTGCGCAGCATCTGGCGGACGATCACCTCGATGTGCTTGTCGTTGATGCCCACGCCCTGGAGGCGGAAGACGTCCTGGATCTCCTGGACGATGTACTCGGCAAGCTTGGTCACGCCGAGCAGCCGCAGGATGTCGTGGGGGTTGGGCTCGCCATCGGCGATGGTCTCGCCCTTCTCCACGTGCTCGCCCTCGAAGACGGTGACGTTCCGCCACTTGGGGATGAGCTCCTCGTGGGTCTCGCCGTCGGCCTTGGTGATGATCAGCCGCTGCTTGCCCTTGGTCTCCTTGCCGAAGCCGACGGTGCCGGAGGCCTCGGCGAGGATCGCCGGCTCCTTGGGCTTACGCGCCTCGAACAGGTCGGCCACCCGCGGCAGACCGCCGGTGATGTCACGGGTCTTGGACGCCTCCTGCGGGATGCGCGCCAGGGCGTCACCCACGCGGACTTCGGCGTTGTCCTCCAGCGAGACAATGGCACCAGCCGGCAGGTAGTAGTGGGCCGGGATCTGCGTGCCGGCGATGTTCAAGTCGTTGCCGTCGCCGTCGACGAGCTTGATCATCGGGCGCAGGTCCTTGTAGGCGACCCGCTCCTCGGTGACCTTGCCGTTGGCGTCGGTGACCTGGCGCTTGTGCTCGCCGGTCCCGCGACTCTTCGGATCGGTGACCACGAGGCTCGACAGGCCGGTGACCTCGTCGACCTCACGCTGCACGGTGACCCCCTCGACGAAGTCGTGGAAGCGGACGTACCCGTCCACCTCGGTGACGATCGGGTGGGTGTGGGGGTCCCAGTTGGCCACCACCTGGCCGGCCTCGACGGGATCCTCGTCGCCGACGCTCAGCACGGCGCCGTAGGGGATCTTGTAGCGCTCGCGCTCGCGGCCGTACTCGTCCATGACGGTGAGCTCACCGGAGCGAGAGACGGCCACATAGCTGCCGGAGTGGTGCTGCACGGTCTTGATGTTGTGCAGCCGCGCCTTGCCGGTATTGCGCACCTCCACCTGGGAGACGGCGGCCGCCCGCGAGGCGGCACCGCCGATGTGGAAGGTGCGCATGGTCAGCTGCGTGCCAGGCTCGCCGATGGACTGCGCGGCGATGACGCCGACGGCCTCGCCGATGTTGACGCCATGGCCACGGGCCAGGTCACGGCCGTAGCACTTGGCGCAGACGCCGTGGCGGGTCTCGCAGGTGACCGCAGAGCGGACCTTGATCTCGTCCACACCCATCCGCTCAAGGCGCTCGACCCAGTCCTCGTCGAGCAACGTGCCGGCCTCGACGGCGATCTCGGTGCTGCCGGGCACCGCCACGTCCTCGGCCACGACGCGGCCGAGCACCCGCTCGGCGAGGGTCTCGACGACGTCCCCGCCCTCGATGATCGGGGTCTGCACGAGGCCATCGGTGGTGCCGCAGTCTTCCTCGGTGACCACCAGGTCCTGCGAGACGTCCACCAGGCGGCGGGTCAGGTAGCCGGAGTTGGCCGTCTTGAGCGCCGTATCGGCCAGGCCCTTCCGGGCGCCGTGGGTGGAGATGAAGTACTGCAGGACGTTGAGGCCCTCGCGGAAGTTGGCCGTGATCGGCGTCTCGATGATCGAACCGTCGGGTTTGGCCATCAGGCCGCGCATGCCGGCGAGCTGGCGGATCTGCGCGGCCGAGCCACGGGCACCGGAGTCCGCCATGATGAAGATGGAGTTCAGGGACTTCTGCTCGGTCTCGTTGCCCTCGGCATCGATGACCGTCTCCTTGCCCATCTTCTCCATCATGGCGCCGGCGACCTGGTCGTTGGTGTGCGCCCAGATGTCGACGACCTTGTTGTAACGCTCGCCGCTGGTAACGAGCCCGGAGGCGTACTGGTCCTCGATCTCGCGGACCTCCTCCTCGGCCGAGCGCAGGGCCTCCTCCTTGTCCGTAGGCACCTCCATGTCGTCAACGCCGATGGAGACGCCGGCCTTGGTGGAGTAGAAGAAGCCTGTGTACATCAGCTGGTCGGCGAAGATGACAGTGCCCTTGAGGCCGACGCGGCGGTAGCAAGCGTTAACCAGCCCGGAGATGCCCTTCTTGTCGAGCTCGCGGTCGACGGCCTCGAAGGGCAGGCCGTCAGGGACGATGTCGAACAGCAGGGCACGCCCGATGGTGGTCTGCCGGCGTTGAACGCGCTCGACCAGCTCACCGGTGTCGTCGAAGACGCGCTCGCGGACACGCACCTCGATCCGCGCACCGAGTTCGGCGGCGCCGGTCTGGTAGGCGCGGTGGACCTCTTCGACACCGGACAGCCGCATCCCCTCACCGCGGGCGTTCACGCGCTCGCGGGTCATGTAGTAGATGCCCAGCACCACGTCCTGGGAGGGGACGATGATCGGCTCCCCCGAGGCCGGCGAGAGGATGTTGTTGGTGGACATCATCATCGCCCGCGACTCGAGCTGCGCCTCGAGCGACAGCGGCACGTGCACCGCCATCTGGTCGCCGTCGAAGTCGGCGTTGTAGGCGGTGCACACCAGCGGGTGGAGCTGGATGGCCTTGCCCTCGATGAGCACCGGCTCGAAGGCCTGGATGCCGAGGCGGTGGAGCGTCGGTGCGCGGTTGAGCAGCACCGGATGCTCGCGGATGACCTCGTCGAGGATGTCCCAGACCTCGCCGGTCTCACGCTCGACCATCTTCTTGGCCGCCTTGATGGTGGTGGCCAGGCCGCGGCGCTGCAGCTTGGAGAAGATGAACGGCTTGAACAGCTCCAGCGCCATGCGCTTGGGCAGGCCACACTGGTGCAGGCGCAGCGTCGGGCCGACCACGATCACGGAACGGCCGGAGTAGTCGACGCGCTTGCCCAGCAGGTTCTGCCGGAAGCGCCCCTGCTTGCCCTTGATCATGTCGGCCAGGGACTTGAGCGGGCGCTTGTTGGTGCCGGTGATCGCCCGGCCGCGGCGGCCGTTGTCGAGCAGGGCGTCGACGGACTCCTGGAGCATGCGCTTCTCGTTGCGCACGATGATGTCCGGTGCGGCCAGCTCCAACAGCCGCTTGAGGCGGTTGTTGCGGTTGATCACCCGCCGGTACAGATCGTTGAGATCCGAGGTGGCGAAGCGACCGCCGTCGAGCGGCACCAGCGGGCGCAGGTCCGGCGGCAGGACCGGCAGGACGGTCATGATCAGCCACTCGGGCTTGTTGCCGGACTCGAGGAACGCCTCGAGCAGCTTGAGCCGCTTGGACAGGCGCTTGATCTTGGACTCGGAACCGGTGGCCTCGATGTCGTCACGCAGCCGGCGCGCCTCGGCCTCCAGGTCCATGCCCTTGAGGATCTCGAGCACCGCCTCGGCACCCATGCGGGCGTCGAACTCGTCGCCGTGCTCCTCGACGGCCTCGAGGTACTGCTCGTCGGTCAGCAACTGCCCCTGCTCGAGCGGGGTCATGCCGGGCTCAATGACGATGTACGCCTCGAAGTAGAGCACCCGCTCGACGTCGCGCAGGGTCATGTCCAGCAGCAGGCCGATGCGCGACGGCAGGCTCTTGAGGAACCAGATGTGGGCCACCGGACTGGCCAGGTCGATATGGCCCATGCGCTCGCGGCGCACCTTGGCGACGGTCACCTCGACACCGCACTTCTCGCAGACCACGCCCCGGTGCTTGAGCCGCTTGTACTTGCCGCACAGGCACTCGTAGTCCTTCACCGGGCCGAAGATCTTGGCGCAGAAGAGCCCGTCGCGCTCCGGCTTGAAGGTGCGGTAGTTGATGGTCTCCGGCTTCTTGACCTCGCCGTAGGACCAGGAACGGATCATCTCGGGCGATGCCAGCCCGATACGGATCGCGTCGAAGTCCTCCAGCTGAGCACCCGGCTGCTTGAAAAGGTTGAGAAGATCTCTCATGTCTGCTGCCCGCTCGCGCGTTGATCTCAGGTCGCCGCCGCTAGCCCGGCGGCTCGGACCCCGGGGCATCGGCCCCGGGCATCTGAATCGGTACGCCAGCGCTCAGGCGACGTCCGGCCACGGCCCCCGAAGGTCACCGTCACCGCGGCCGCCGCACGCCCGGCGCTGAGCGCCGCTGTCAGTCGTCCCTCTCCAGTTCGATGTTGATGCCCAGGGAACGGATCTCCTTGACCAGGACGTTAAACGACTCCGGCATACCGGCCTCCATGCGGTGGTCCCCGTCGACGATGTTCTTGTACATCTTGGTCCGGCCACTGACGTCGTCGGACTTGACGGTGAGCATCTCCTGCAGGGTGTACGCCGCACCGTAAGCCTCCAGGGCCCAGACCTCCATCTCGCCGAAGCGCTGACCACCGAACTGCGCCTTGCCGCCCAGCGGCTGCTGGGTGACCAGCGAGTACGGCCCGGTGGCGCGGGCGTGAACCTTGTCGTCGACCAGGTGGTTGAGCTTGAGCATGTACATGTAGCCCACCGTCACCGGCCGGTCGAAGGCATCGCCGGTGCGCCCGTCGTAGAGCGTGGTCTGACCCGACTCGGGCAGGCCGGCGAGCTTCAGCCAGCGCTTGATCTCCGCCTCGTTGGCGCCGTCGAACACCGGCGAGGCCACGGGCACGCCGCCGCTCAGGTTGCGGCAGAGCTCATGGAGTTCGGCCTCCGTGAGCGTCTCGAGTTCCTCCTTGCGCCCGGAGGCGTTGTAGATCTCGGAGAGGTAGCCGCGCAGCTCCTCGGCCTGGGCCTGCTGCTCGAGCATCTGCCCGATCTGGTGGCCGAGCCCACGTGCCGCCCAACCGAGGTGGGTCTCGAGCACCTGCCCGACGTTCATCCGCGACGGGACACCGAGCGGCGACAGGACGACCTCCACCGGCGTGCCGTCGTCCATGAAGGGCATGTCCTCTTCGGGGACGATCATGGAGATCACGCCCTTGTTGCCGTGGCGGCCGGCGAACTTGTCGCCGGGCTGCAGGCGGCGCTTGACGGCCAGATGGACCTTGACGGTCTTGAGCACGCCCGGAGAGAGGTCGTCACCGGCCGTGATCTTCTCCTTCTTCTCCTGGAAGCGACGCTCGAAGCGGTCGTTCTGGGTCTCCAGCTGGTGGCGCACGGCCTCGAGCTGCTGGTTGACCTCCTCGTCGCGCATGCGGATCTCGAACCAGCGCTCACGCGGCAGGTCCTGCAGATACGCCTCGGTGACCTCGGCGCCGCTGCCCAGCCCCTTGGGACCGCCCTCGGCAACCTTGCCGACGAGCAGCTTCTCGAGCCGGGCGTAGGCGTCGTCCTCGAAGATGCGCTTCTCGTCGTCGAGGTCCTTGCGCACCCGGGCAATCTCCTCGCGCTCGATGGCGCGGGCGCGCTCGTCCTTCTCGACGCCGTCGCGGGTGAAGACCTGGACGTCGATGACGGTGCCGTCCATGCCGGTGGGCACACGCAGCGAGGTGTCCTTCACGTCGGAGGCCTTCTCACCGAAGATCGCCCGCAGCAGCTTCTCCTCCGGCGTCAGCTGGGTCTCGCCCTTGGGCGTGACCTTGCCGACGAGGATGTCACCGGCCTTGACCTCCGCACCGATGTAGACGATGCCCGACTCATCGAGGCGGGAGAGGGCCGACTCGGAGACGTTGGGGATGTCGGCGGTGATCTCCTCACTGCCGAGCTTGGTGTCCCGGGCGACGCAGGTCAGCTCCTCGATGTGGACGGAGGTGTAGCGATCCTCCTTGACCAGCTTCTCGGAGATGAGGATCGAGTCCTCGAAGTTGTAGCCATTCCACGGCATGAAGGCGACGAGCATGTTCTGGCCCAGGGCCAGCTCGCCCATGTCCGTGGACGGCCCGTCCGCCAGGGCGTCGCCCCGGGCGACGTGATCGCCGACGTGTACCAGCGGCTTCTGGCTGAAGCAGGTGTTCTGGTTGGAACGGGTGTACTTGGTCAGGCTGTAGATGTCGACGCCCGGCTCGCCCGGGGTGGTCTCGTCGTCGTCGACGCGCACGACGATCCGGCTCGAGTCGACCTGCTCGACGACGCCGCCGCGCTCGGCGGTGACGATGACGCCGGAGTCACGGGCGACGGTGCGCTCCATGCCGGTGCCCACCAGCGGCTTGTCGGCACGCAGCGTCGGCACGGCCTGGCGCTGCATGTTCGCACCCATCAGCGCGCGGTTGGCGTCGTCGTGCTCGAGGAACGGCACCAGCGAGGCGGCCACCGACACGATCTGGCGCGGCGAGACGTCCATGTACTGGACGCGGTCCGCCGTGGCCATGGTGAACTCGTTCTGGTGACGGCACGAGATCAGGTCGTCGGCAAGGTGGCCGTTCTCGTCCACGCGGGCGTTGGCCTGCGCGATGACGTAGCGCGACTCCTCGATCGCCGAGAGGTACTCCACCTGATCGGTGACCTGACCGTCGACGACCTTGCGGTAGGCGGTCTCGAGAAAGCCGTAGCGGTTGGCCTGGGCGTAGACGGCCAGCGAGTTGATCAGGCCGATGTTCGGCCCCTCCGGCGTCTCGATCGGGCAGACGCGACCGTAGTGGGTCGGGTGCACGTCACGGACCTCGAAGCCCGCCCGCTCGCGGGTCAGGCCGCCGGGGCCCAGTGCCGAGATGCGCCGTTTGTGGGTCACCTCGGAGAGCGGGTTGTTCTGGTCCATGAACTGCGACAGCTGCGAGGAGCCGAAGAACTCCTTGATGGCCGCGGCCACCGGCTTCGCGTTGATCAGCTCCTGGGGCATCAGCCCCTCGCTCTCAGCCAGGGAGAGGCGCTCCTTGACGGCACGCTCGACGCGCACCAAGCCGACTCGGAAGACATTCTCGGCCATCTCACCGACGGAGCGCACGCGGCGGTTGCCCAGGTGGTCGATGTCGTCGACCTGGCCGTTGCCGTTGCGGATGTCGATCAGCTCGCGGAGCACGTCGAGGATATCGGAGCTCTCGCCGTAACGCTCGAGCAGGTCAGCGGCGTCCTTGTCCTCGTTGCCGAGGCCCGCGAAGTACTTGCCGTCGAAGAGGATGCCCGGGCCACGGACCTCGTCGCGGCCGACGCGCAGGTTGAACTTCATCCGCCCCACCGGCGACAGATCGTAGCGGTCGCTGGTGAAGAACAGGGTGTGGAAGAGGTTCTCCGCGGCGTCCTTGGTCGGCGGCTCGCCGGGACGCATCATGCGGTAGATCTCGACCAGCGCCTCCATCTGGCTGCGGGTGGCGTCGGCAGCCAGGGTGGTGGACATGTACGGGCCGCGGTCGAGGTCGTTGACGAACAGCGTCTCGATCTCGCGGATGCCGGCGTCGAAGAACGACTGGGTGATCTCCGGCGTCAGCGTAGCGTTGGCCTCGGCGAGGAGCTCGCCGGTGGCCGGGTCGACGACGTCGTGGGCGAGGATCTTGCCGGTGAGGTAGTCCTCGGGCACCTCGAGCTGCTCGACGCCGGACTTCTGCAGCTGCTTGACGTGCCGCGCAGTGACCCGCCGGCCCGACTCGACGATGGTCTCGCCGCCGGCGACGATATCGAAGCTGGCGGTCTCGCCGCGCAGGCGCTCAGGCACCAGATCGAGCACGACCTTGTTGCCGCTGCCCAGGTGGAAGCGGTCGGTATCGAAGAAGGCGTAGAGCATCTCCTCGGGCGTGTAGCCGAGGGCACGCAGCAGGATCGTCGCCGGCAGCTTTCGCCGGCGGTCGATGCGCACGTAGATCGTGTCCTTGGGGTCGAACTCGAAGTCGAGCCAAGAGCCGCGGTACGGGATGACGCGCGCCGAGAAGAGCAGCTTGCCGGAGGAGTGGCTCTTGCCCTTGTCGTGGTCGAAGAAGACACCCGGCGAGCGGTGGAGCTGGTTGACAATCACGCGCTCGGTGCCGTTGACCACGAAGGTGCCGGTGGAGGTCATCAGGGGCATCTCGCCCATGTAGACCTCCTGCTCCTTGATGTCCTTGACGCCGCCGCCCTCCTTGTCATAGAGCGCCAGACGCACCAGCATGCGCAGCGGCGCGGCGTAGGTCAGCCCACGGCTCTGGCACTCCTTGACGTCGAACGGCGGGTCGCCGATGCGGTACGAGACGTACTGCAGTTCGGCGTTCCCGGAGTGGCTCTGGATCGGGAAGACCGACCGGAACGCGCCCTCGAGGCCTACCTCGGTGTCGCGCTCGTCTTCGCTGACCTCGTCCTGCAGGAACTGCCGGTACGAGTCGACCTGGGTCGCCAGCAGGTAGGGGACATCGAGGATATTCGGGAGCTTCCCGAAGTCCTTGCGGATGCGCTTCTTCTCGGTGAACGAATAGGCCATCGGGCTTCCTCAGCGCTTGAGCAGCTTCTCGAACCAGACCGCGGATTCCCGCGGACAGCGTTGCCAAAGGGACCGCTCCGGGCGTAACGTTGCCTTGTCAGGCGCCCCGAAGGGTCTCTGCGTTATTCGGTGATGCAGTATCAACAGGCGAAGGCCGGCGGCCTCCCGGCCGCCAGCCCGCGCTTACATCCGCTTGGACGGTTGCTCGGTCCAGCTCACTTGAGCTCGACGCTCGCCCCCGCCTCTTCCAGCTTGGCCTTGATGTCGTCGGCCTCTTCCTTGGAGGCGCCTTCCTTGATCGGCGCGGGGCAGCCCTCGACGACCTCCTTCGCCTCCTTCAGGCCCAGGCCGGTCACGCCGCGCACGGCCTTGATGACGCCGACCTTGTTGTCGCCGTGGGAGCTGAGGATCACGTCGAACTCGGTCTGCTCCTCGGCGGCGGCGCCCTCGTCGCCGCCACCACCGCCGGCAGCGGGCGCAGCGGCCACGGCCGCGGCCGCGGTGACGCCGAACTTCTCTTCCATCGCCTCGATGAGCTCCACGACCTCCATGACGCTCATGTTGGCAATGGACTCAAGGATCTCGTCTTTCGAAGCGGCCATCTGTGTCTCTCCTATTCAGTAATCAGCGAGTGGACCCCTGCGGGTCCGGTGGCGTATGGCCAGGTCAGGCAGCCTGCTTGGCGTCGCGCACGGCGGCCAGGGTCCGCACCAGCTTGCCCGGCACCTCGTTGGTGGTGGTGGCGAGCTTCTGGACCGGGGCACGCATGGTCGCCATGAGCTTCGACAGGGCCTCATCGCGGGTCGGCAGGCTGGCCAGCCGCTCGAGGTGCTCGGCACCGTACAGCGTGCCGCCGAACGCCACGTTGCGCACGACCAGCGCCTCGTTCTTCTTGCGGTAGTCGCGCACCAGACGCGCCGCCGCACCCGGGTCGTCCTGCGAGAACGCCAGCAGGAGCGGCCCGTAGAAGCCCTCGGTCATGCATTCAAAGTCGGTGCCGGCCACTGCCCGCCGGGCCAGGGTGTTCTTGACCACGCGGAGGTAGACGCCCTGCTCACGCGCCTGGGCGCGCAGCTCGTCCATCTCCCCGGCAGTCAGGCCCCGGTACTCGGCGGAGACCGCGGTCAGGGCCTCTTGGGCCACCGCAGCCACCTCCTGCACCATCGCCTTTTTCTGCTCCAGACTCAGTCCCATCGTCTGTCTCCTGGGAAGGTTGATCTCCTCGGAAGTCGCCTCCCGGGAGCCGATGGTGCGCACCCCGTGGTTGGGATACGCGAATCGACTCTCTCGAGTCGGCTTCACGGTGGCGAAGTGCAGGCTCCTCGCTTGCGCCACCGTCTACGCAGGCGGGTCTCCCCTTTAAGCCCCGCAGGGCACCGGCGGTCTCGGACGGCTGTCGCTGTCAGACAGCCGGGCCGGCCTCCGTGCCGGCCAGGTCCGGCGGGCCGCAGCACGGCCCGCCAAGGTTCCGGATCACACTCCGAGGGTGCCCTTATCGACGCGGACACCGGCGCCCATGGTCGAGGACACGGTGACCTGCTTGATGTAGACACCCTTGGAGGTGCTCGGCTTGAGCTTGTTCAGGTCGGCCAGCAGCGCGTCCAAGTTCTCGCGCAGGGCCTGGTTGTCGAAGTTGGCGCGCCCGATCGCGGAGTGGATCACGCCCCCCCGATCGGTGCGGTAGCGCACCTGCCCGGCCTTGGCGTTGCGCACGGCGCCTGCGACGTCGGCGGAGACGGTGCCGGTCTTCGGGTTGGGCATCAGCCCGCGCGGGCCGAGGACCGGACCGAGCTTGCCGACCACCCCCATGGCGTCCGGCGAGGCGATCACCACGTCGTAGTCGAGCTCGCCGCCCTGCATGCGCTCGGCCAAGTCGTCCATGCCGACGGCGTCGGCACCCTCGGCCTGCGCGGCGTCGGCGTTCTCGCCCTGGGCGAAGACGGCCACGCGCATCGACTTACCGGTACCGTTGGGCAGCACCGTGGAGCCGCGGACGATCTGATCCGACTTGCGAGGATCGACGCCGAGGTTAACCGCAACGTCGATGCTCTCGGGGAAGCGCGCCGTGGCCAGCTCCTTCACCAGAGCCAGCGCCTCGTCCACCGGATAGGCTTGGTTGCGGTCCACGCGCTCGCGAATCTGCTTCTGCCGCTTGGTCAGCTTGGCCATGGCTTAGACCCCCTCCACGTCGATGCCCATGCTCCGCGCGGTACCGGCGATGGAGCGCACCGCCGCGTCCATGTCGGAGGCGTTCAGGTCCGGCCACTTGGTCCGGGCGATCTCCTCGAGCTGATCGCGCTGGACGGTGCCGACCTTCTTGGTGTTCGGCGTGCCCGAGCCGCCCTTGGCGCCAATGGCCTTGAGCAGCAGGATCGCGGCCGGCGGGGTCTTGGTAACAAAGGTAAAGCTGCGATCGGAGTAGACCGTGATCACCACCGGGATCGGCAGGCCGGCCTCCATCTCCTGGGTCTGGGCGTTGAACGCCTTGCAGAACTCCATGATGTTCAGGCCGTGCTGACCGAGAGCGGGACCCACCGGCGGGCTCGGGTTGGCCTGCCCGGCAGGGACCTGCAGCTTGATATAAGCTTCGATCTTCTTCGCCATGCTTGCGTGCTCCTGTCACGGGTGCGAACGCCGGGTGAGGGCTCCCCGTGGGGTGAGACGCGCCGGTCGGCGCGTCGCGGTTACGTTTTCTCGACTTGGCTAAACTCGAGCTCGACGGGCGTGGAGCGGCCGAAGATCAGCACCGCAACACGCAGGCGGCTCTTCTCGTAGTTGACCTCTTCCACGGCGCCGTTGAAGTCGGTGAAGGGACCGTCGGTGACCCGCACGATCTCGCCGACCTCGAAAAGAACCTTGGGGCGAGGCTTCTCCGCGCCCTCCCGGACCCGGCTAAGGATCTGCTCGGCCTCGCGGTCGGAGATGGGCGCGGGGCGATCGGGCCGCCCGCCAATAAAGCCCATGACCCGAGGCACCTCTTTAACCAGGTGCCAGGTGTCGTCGTCGAGCTCCATTTGCACGAGGACGTAGCCCGGGAAGAACTTGCGCTCACTCTTGCGCTTCTGCCCCTCGCGCATCTCGACGACTTCCTCGGTGGGCACGAGGATCTCACCGAACTTGTCCTCCATGCCCGCGCGCCGTATGCGCTCCTGGAGGGAACGCTGGACCTGCTTTTCAAAGCCCGAGTAGGCGTGGATTACATACCAGCGCAGTGCCATGGATCAGCCTCCGTGGCCGGTGATCATGCCGACCAGCCAAAGCAGGAGCAGGTCCATCAGCCAGAGGAAGATCGCCACGATGATCACCACCGCGGCGACAATCAGCGTGGTCTGCAGGGTCTCCTGCCGGGTAGGCCAGACGACCTTGCGCACCTCCTGCTTGGCCCCCTGGGCGAACGACCAGACGTTCCGCCCCTGCGCGGTGGTGGCAAGGATGGCGACGGATACGCCGACGACGGCCAGCAGGCCGGCGACCCGATAGAGGAGGGGCTCGTCACCGAAGACGTAGAACCCGGCCACGGCCCCGAGCGCGAGAGCGATGGCTACGACCCACTTAACGACGTCAAGCGGGGATTTCGCAGTCTCTGCCTTTGACTTCATGGACCCTGCTACCGAAGCGGTCCGGCGAGCCGTGCCCGCCGGACCGCGTCGTGAAGTTGGCAGGCCAGGAGGGACTCGAACCCCCAACCTGCGGTTTTGGAGACCGCTGCTCTGCCAATTGAGCTACTGGCCTGGTGTTTGATGACCTGAGGGTGCGGAGTTATACCACCCACACCCCCGGTCTGGCAAGATCAGTCGATGATCTTGGAGACGACGCCGGCGCCGACGGTGCGGCCGCCCTCGCGGATCGCGAAGCGCAGGCCGTCCTCCATGGCGATCGGGGCGATCAGCTGAACCGTCATCTTGACGTTATCGCCCGGCATCACCATCTCGGTGCCCTCCGGCAGCGTCACCGTACCCGTGACGTCCGTCGTCCGGAAGTAGAACTGCGGACGGTAGCCGTTGAAAAACGGCGTGTGCCGGCCACCCTCGTCCTTGCTCAGGACGTACACCTCGGCCTCGAAGTGCGTGTGCGGCGTGATCGACTTCGGCTTGCACAGCACCTGGCCACGCTCGACGTCGTCGCGCTTGATCCCGCGCAGCAGCGCACCGATGTTGTCACCCGCCTCGCCCTGGTCGAGCAGCTTGCGGAACATCTCGACGCCGGTGCAGGTCGTCTTGCGCGTCTCGGTGATGCCGACGATCTCGACCTCTTCACCGACCTTGATCACACCGCGCTCGACCCGGCCGGTGACCACCGTGCCGCGACCCGAGATGGAGAAGACGTCCTCGATCGGCATCAGGAAGTCGCCGTCAACCGGACGCTCCGGCTGCGGGATGTGCTCGTCCATGGCCTCGACGAGCTTGATGATCGCCGGACGCCCCATCTCCGAGTCGTCGCCCTCGAGCGCCTTCAGTGCCGAGCCGGTGACCACCGGGATGTTGTCACCGTCGAAGTCGTAGTCGCTCAGCAGCTCGCGGACCTCCATCTCGACGAGCTCGAGCAGCTCGGCGTCGTCGACCATGTCGGCCTTGTTCAGGAAGACCACGATCGCCGGGACACCGACCTGACGGGCGAGCAGGATGTGCTCACGCGTCTGCGGCATCGGGCCGTCGGCGGCGGAGACCACCAGGATCGAGCCGTCCATCTGCGCCGCGCCGGTGATCATGTTCTTCACGTAGTCGGCGTGACCCGGGCAGTCGACGTGGGCGTAGTGGCGGCTCTCCGACTCGTACTCCACGTGCGCGGTGGCGATCGTGATGCCGCGGGCACGCTCCTCCGGCGCGTTGTCGATCTGATCGAACGCACGGGCGTCACCGCCGTGAGCCTCGGCGAGCACCTTGGTCAGGGCCGCAGTCAGCGTCGTCTTGCCATGGTCCACGTGACCGATGGTGCCGACGTTGATGTGCGGCTTCTTGCGCTCGAACTTTTCCTTGGACATGGACGGCTTCTCCCCGTGTTCGCTGATGTTTTGACAGGGCGTCTGCGTGTTGCGCCGTGAAAAATGGAGCCCATAACCGGACTCGAACCGGTGACCTCTTCCTTACCAAGGAAGTGCTCTACCTGCTGAGCTATATGGGCCCGCTGAACTGGCTATGCCGCCTGCGGCGGCCAACTGCCTGGAGCGGGTGATGGGAATCGAACCCACGTCATCAGCTTGGAAGGCTGAGGTTCTACCACTGAACTACACCCGCAGAACCCAAACGCCGTCGTTCGTACCCGCTGCCCGCCCGCCGGCGTGGCGCCGCTTTTCTGTCTGGTGGAGGGGGGAGGATTCGAACCTCCGAAGGCTAAGCCAGCAGATTTACAGTCTGCCCCCGTTGGCCGCTTGGGTACCCCTCCGGATACAGGATGCGAAATTATGCAGATCCGTCCGGATTCTGTCAACGCTGGAGCTGGCGACAGGATTCGAACCTGCGACCCGCTGCTTACAAGGCAGCCGCTCTACCAACTGAGCTACGCCAGCCCAATCACCGGAGCATCGTAATCACCATTGGAGCGCATCGCAATGCACCGGGCGCCACAAGGTCCCGAAACGGACCACCGACAGGCGCGATGCGGGGGCGCGCACGACCACGCGGGCCGTGGTACGGGTGCGGTAGACGGGCTCGACGGTGGTCTCGATCCCGACCCGGGCGAGATTCGCGGCACGGCGATCGGCCTCGACGCGCTTCCGGTGGGTGCCGTAGGAGACGGTGGGCCGGCCGTCGGCGCCACGGGCCAGGGCGGCGCTGAAGCCCGCCCCCTCCGCGGTCCGGATCCGCTCACGGGCGCGATCCAGGCGCAAACGCTGCGGTGCGGCCACCCGGTAGCCGACCTGCTTCTCGTGGACCCCCTCCTCGCTGCCGGCGATGTAGCCGCGCTGGCGCAGGCTGGCCACCAGCTGCACGGCCCGCTGCCGGTCCGCTGTCCACGGCGTGGCGTAGCAGCCCGCCTCGCTCTCTCCGCGCGGGACAAGCTCCAAGGCCGGGGCCGGCCCAGGCAGCGTCAGCAGCAGCGCAACCGGCAGCAGCCAGCGGCGAGCGAACATCAACGCGGGGCCTCGTGGGTACTCCAGTGCAGCAGACCCTCCAGCACCAAGTGGGGCCGGTGACACCAGCCCGGCCCGAGCGCCGGAGCGAGTTCGTCGGCGCCGCCGCCGGTGAGCAGCCGTTGCGAGCCGTCCGGGCAGGCGGCCAGAATCGCCTCGGCCAGAGCGGCGACGGCGGCCGGGGTGCCAACACCGATACCGGCGCGGATCCCGTCGGCGGTGGAGCACGCTGGCAGCTCCGGGCTGGCCGCCGGGCCGGGATCGGGCAATCGGGCAGTGCCCCGGGCCAACGCTTCGTGGAGCAGGCGCAGACCCGGGTAGATGGCGCCGCCGACGTGTCGCCCGTCGGCGTCGAGGCCATCGACGGTGATGGCGGTGCCGATATCGACGATGCAGGCCCCGCCGGGGCTTCTGGCCCGCGCGCCGATGAGCGCGGCCCAGCGGTCGACACCGAGCTGCTCCGGTCGGTGGTAGGCGTTGATGACGCCGGCCGCACTCGCGGTGCTGGCCAGGTGGTGGACCGGTACGGGCCAAGCGCGCTGGAGCGCAGCGTCGAGCTCACGCTGCCAGGCGCGGGAGAGCACGCTGGCGACACAAATGCGTGCGGGCGCCGCGGCGTCGCCAAGGCCATCCCGCAACGCCGAGACGACGCCTTCGGGCCCGGAGGCTTCGGCATAGGCCAGCCGTCCGGTCCGCCACGGGGCGGGAGCGGGCGGAACCGCGGCCCACTTGACCGCACTGTTGCCGAGATCGAGGAGCAGCTTCATGATGCGCTCCGGTGCAGGTGCGCCTCGCCGCTGGCGAAACAGGCCAGGCCGCGCTCGGTCTCCACACGCAACCGACCGTGCTCATCAATCCCCCGGGCCACGCCGCTGGTCGTGCGTCCGCTGCCCTCTAGGTGCACGGTCCGGCCGGCAAGGGCATCCACTGCCTCCCATCCGACGAGCAGCGGGGCCAGGCCGTCGCGCTCGAAGCGCCGCGCGCCAACGGCCACCCACGCCGCCACCGAGCCGGCCAGTGTCGAGCGTTCGGTGCCCGGCACCTGCGCGTCGGTGATTGCGCCGGGCGACAGCCCCCGGTGATCGGTGGCCGCCGGCACATAGCGGTTGAGCCCGACCCCGATCACCACCCGACAGGGGCCCAGAGGGTCACCACGCAGTTCGGTGAGAATGCCGCCGATCTTGCGGCCGGCGACGAGCAGGTCGTTGGGCCACTTCACCTGAACCGGCACCCCCAGGGGGCGGAGCCCCTCAGCAAGCGACACCGCCACGCCCAAGGCCAGGGGGGCCGGCGGCTCGGGGACCGTCGCAAAGTCGTGGACCACTGAGAGATAGATGTTGCCGAGCGGAGACACCCAGGCCCGCCCCAGCCGCCCGCGCCCGGCACACTGCCCCTCAGCGAAGACGACCCCGGTGCCCCGCTCAGCGGTCTGCAAGGCGTGCTCGTTGGTGGATGCGGGGCGGTAGAGGCACTCGAAACGCGACGGGTCGGGGCCGCCGGCGGCCACCCAGGCCTGTCGCGCCCGTACCGCGTCGAGCGGGTCATAACCGCCGGGGATGCGGTAGCCGCGGCCACGTACGGCGTCGATGCGCAGTCCAGCCTGACGCAGGCGCGCCACGGCCCGGGCCACGCCGGCCCGTCCGATACCGAGCGCCTCGCCGAGCGCTGTCCCGGAGGCGAAGCGCCCGTCGCTCAGTGTGCGCAGGAGCCGGGTCTCTGTGTTCTGATCCAGGTGTTGCACGGCCTCGGTACCCCGTCCCAACCTTGCCGGCGTGGTATACCGTACCCTTATACCGAAGACCCTATAAAAAAACCCCCGGCTCCATTGAGGAGACGGGGGTTTTTCGGTG
>NZ_JAJNRF010000015.1:0-50793 GCF_022228075.1 Halorhodospira sp. 9628 | reverse complement strand
TTCGAAGTCGGCGTCGACCACGTCCTCCTTTTGCTCGCCCGACGCGGCCTCGCCGGAGCCCGCACCCGCGGAGGCCTCTTCGCCGCCACCGGACTGCTGGTACGCCTTCTGCGCCAGCTCGCCGGCCTTGGTCGCCAGCTCCTGGGTCTTCTGCTCGATGGCCTCCTTGTCCTCGCCGTCCTTGACCTGCTCGAGCTCACTGATGGCGCTCTCGATCTCCTGCTTCTCGGCATCGCCGACCTGCTCGCCGAGATCCGACAGCGTCTTGCGGGTCGAGTGGATCATGTTCTCGGCCTGGTTGCGCGCCTCGACCAGCTCGCGCTGCTTGCGGTCCTCTTCGGCGTGCTCCTCGGCCTCCTTGACCATACGCTCGATCTCGTCCTCGGTCAGCCCGGAGGAGGCCTTGATCTCGATGCCGGTCTCCTTGCCGGTGGCCTTGTCCTTGGCCGAGACGTTGAGGATGCCGTTGGCGTCGATGTCGAAGGCGACCTCGATCTGCGGCACACCGCGCGGCGACGGGGGGATGTCGGTCAGATCGAAACGACCGAGGGACTTGTTGTCCTTGGCCATCTCCCGCTCGCCCTGCAGGACGTGGACGGTCACGGCGGTCTGGTTGTCCTCGGCGGTCGAGAAGGTCTGCGTCCCCTTGGTGGGGATGGTGGTGTTCTTCTCGATGATCTTGGTCATCACGCCACCGAGGGTCTCGATGCCCAGCGACAGCGGCGTGACGTCGAGCAGCAGAACGTCCTTGACGTCACCGCCGAGCACACCGGCCTGGATCGCTGCACCCACGGCCACGGCCTCGTCCGGGTTGACGTCCTTGCGCGGATCCTTGCCGAAGTAATCCTTGACCTTCTCCTGGACCTTCGGCATCCGCGTCTGGCCACCGACCAGGATCACGTCCTGGATGTCGCTGGCCGCCAGGCCTGCGTCCTTGAGCGCGGTCTTGCACGGCTCGATGGTGCGCTCGACCAGGTCCTCGACCAGCGACTCGAGCTTGGCCCGGGTGAGCTTGATGGCCATGTGCTTCGGACCGCTCTGATCCGCGGTGATGTAGGGCAGATTGATCTCGGTCTGCTGGCTCGAGGAGAGCTCCACCTTGGCCTTCTCGGCCGCCTCGCGCAGGCGCTGCAGCGCCAGGTGATCCTGGCCGAGGTCAATGCCCTGGTCCTTCTTGAACTCCTGGATCAGGTAGTCGATGATCCGCTTGTCGAAATCCTCGCCCCCCAGGAAGGTATCCCCGGAGGTGGAGAGGACCTCGAACTGCTTCTCGCCGTCGACCTCGGCGATCTCAATGATCGACACGTCGAAGGTGCCGCCGCCCAGGTCGTAGACCGCGACCTTCTTGTCGCCGCCCTCCTTATCCAGGCCGTAGGCCAGCGCCGCCGCCGTCGGCTCGTTGATGATGCGCTTGACCTCGAGTCCGGCGATCTTGCCGGCATCCTTGGTGGCCTGACGCTGGGAGTCGTTGAAGTACGCCGGGACGGTGATCACTGCCTCGGTGACCTCCTCACCCAGGTAGTCCTCGGCGGTGCTCTTCATCTTCTGCAGGGTGCGCGCCGAGACCTCCGGCGGCGCCATCTTCTTACCCTGCGCCTCGACCCAGGCGTCGCCATTTTCCGCCTTGACGATCTTGTACGGCATCTCCTTGATGTCGCGCTGGACGACATCCTCGTCGAAGCGCCGGCCGATCAGGCGCTTGACCGCATGGATGGTGTTCTCCGGGTTGGTGACCGACTGCCGCTTGGCCGGGGCGCCGGTGAGCACCTCGCCATCCTCGGCGAAAGCCACCACCGACGGGGTGGTCCGATCGCCCTCCGCGTTCTCGATCACGCGGGTCTTATTGCCCTCCATGACCGCCACGCACGAGTTGGTCGTGCCCAGGTCGATGCCGATGATCTTACCCATAATTCGCTCCTGCTAACCGTTGAATCTGTCCGGGCCTGATTGCCTTCTGCCCCTTAAGTGCGGTGCCCCATCGGCTTTTTCAAGGGCCCGGTTTGAATCGCGCCGAATCGCGTGCCTTTAGGCGGTCTCGTCCACCGAGCCACCGCTGCCCGCACTGCCGTCGGCCTTCTTGGCCACCACCACCAGTGCCGGGCGCAGCAGGCGATCCTGCAGGCGGTAGCCCTTCTGCACCACGTGGAGCACGGTGTTCGGCTCCTGCTCTTCGCTGGGCTGCGTCGCCATAGCTTCGTGGTAGTCGGGGTTGAAACGCTCGCCCAGCGGGTTGATCTCCTCGATCTCGAAGCGCTCGAAGACCTGATTGAGCATCTTGAGGGTCAACTGCGAGCCCTCGAGGAGCTTCTCGCGATCGGCCTCGGCGTCTTCGGCCGCCTGAACGCCCATCTCCAGGCTGTCCTTGACCTGCAGGAGATCGCCGCAGACCTTCTCGAGCCCCTGCCGCCGGGCCTGGTCGACATCCTTTTCCGCGCGGCGCTGCGCGTTCTCCAGCTCGGCGCGCATGCGCAGCACCTGATCCCAGTTCTCTTGGGCCTTCCGCTCGGCGTCAGCAAGGGCGTTCTCGAGTTCCTCGATACGCTGCTCCAGGTCCTCGGCGCTGGTACCGGCCTCGTCCGCCGCGGCGCCCTCGCTCGCCGACTCGCCGCTCTGGAGCTCGCCCTCGAGCGCCTCCGAGGCCTGACGGGTGTGCTTCTGCTCCGACGCCTCGGCGGTTGCCTGCGCGTCGCCGCGCACCTCGGGCTGCTCCTCGGTCGTGCTCTGTCGCTGGTTATCAGTCATATGGCTGCTCCGCTGGATTGAGCCGGAAAACGGTTACTGGCAGCCCACCACCGGGCGCCCCAAGCGCGGCCACCGGGTGCACTGCCTCCTGCCTGGGCACAGGTGTGGGGATCTAGCGCGGCGGATTCAAGGCCGAGCCGACCAATCGGGCGGTGATGTCGACGATCGGAATGATCCGGTCGTAGGCCATGCGGGTCGGCCCGATCACCCCGAGCACCCCGGCCGCCTCACCGGCGACCCCGTAACGGGCCGTCACCAGCGAGAGACCGTCGAAGACCTCGTAACCGGCCTCCTGGCCGATGTAGATCTGGACGCCATCGGCCCGCGCGCAGCGATCGAGCAGGTGGAGGATGTCACGCTTCTGCGTGAAGGCCTCGAACAGCTGGCGCAGCCGGTCCACATCGGAGAGTTCCTCGAACTCCATCAGATTGGTCTGACCCGCGACCACGTACCCCTCGTCGTCCTGCTCCTCCGCCAGGGCCTTCTCGCCGACCTCCACCGCCGAGCGCATGAGTTCGTCGAGCCGCTGCTGATCGGCCTGCATGGCGGCGAGCAGGCGCTGGCGCACGCGCGGCAGCTCCACGCCGGCGAACTCCGCATTGAGGTAGTTGGCGATGCGCTGAAGCTCAGCCTCGGAGAAGTCGCGCTCGGTGCGGATGACGCGGTTCTGCACATCCCGCTCATTGATCACCAGGATCGCTAGCACGCGACGGTCGGACAGCGGCAGGAACTCCACGTGGCGCAGCACCGCCCAGTCGCAGCGCGGGAGGGTCACCACACCGGCCAGCCGGGTCAACTGCGAGAGCAGGTCCGAGGCGGAGTCGGCCAACTCCTCCGCCCCCTCCTCCCGGTCGCGAACCAGACGCCGGCGGAGCTGTTCGACGGTGTCGCCCTCGATGGGCTGGACCTGGAGCAGGCAGTCGACGTAGAAGCGCAGGCCCCGATCGGTCGGCACCCGACCGGCCGAGGTGTGCGGCGAGACCAGATAGCCCAATTCCTCGAGGTCGGCCATGACGTTGCGCACCGTGGCTGGGCTGACGGACAGCCCGGCTTCACGGGCCAGGCTGCGCGACCCGACCGGCCTGCCGCTGTCGATGTAGCGACGCACCAGCGTGCGGAGCAGGGTGCGCGCGCGGTCGCCCAGCTCCAGGTCGTGCGGCGGGCTCATGGCTCATGTACCACGGGTTGCGCGATTTCGCGGGGGTTGCACTTAGGGCGCTCGAGTGCGAGGTGAGGCTAGCAAGCCGCGCGAACGACCGTCAACGCGCCAGTCGCCGGCCAATTGGCGCCCCCTGGGCGACGTGATACCGTTCCCGACCATGGACGTACATCCACCACCGCCCTTCCCCACCGTCGGCATCACCGGCAAACCCGGCGATCCGGCCATCACCGGGCTGGTCGAGCGCTTGCTGCCCATGCTGGAAGCGCGCGGCTGTACGGCGTTGCTCGATGAGCAGTCCATGCCGGAGACCGGTGATCACCACCTGCAGCGCGTGCCCCGTGAAGCCCTGCTCGATGCCTGCGATCTGATCATCGCCATCGGGGGCGACGGCACCCTGATCCACATCGCCCGGGCCGTGGCCGGCCGGCGGGATGTCGCCCTGATGGGCATCAACCGCGGCCGGCTGGGGTTCCTGGTCGACATCGCACCCGAGCATCTGGACGAGGTCGCGCAGATCCTGGACGGGCAGCACGTCGTCGACGAGCGGCTGATCCTGCGCGCCGAGATCCGCTCCAACCAGGATGATACGCTGCTCCGCGAGGACGTGGCCATCAACGAGGTGGTCCTGCACCGCTGGAACACCGCGCGGATGATCGAACTGGTCACGCGGATCGACGGCGAGCCGCTGAGCGATCACCGCTCCGACGGACTGATCATTGCCACACCGACCGGCTCGACGGCCTACGCCATGGCCGGAGGCGGGCCCATCGCCCACCCTAACCTGCACGCCATGGTTCTAGTGCCGGTCTGTCCGCACACGCTGAGTAATCGGCCACTCGTGGTCGATGGCGACAGCCGGATCGAGATCGATGTCCACCCGCGGTTCATCGAGCACGTCCGGGTCAGCTGCGACAGCCAGAGGGACCTGACCCTCCAGGAGGACAGCCGGCTGGTGGTGCGGGCCCACCCGAGTCCGATCCGCCTGGTCCATCCGCCGGGCTACAGCTACTTCAACCTGCTCCGCGCCAAGCTCGGCTGGGGCGGGCCGCTGTGCAACATCGAACCCTTCGGCGCATAGGGAGAAGCGCTGTGCTCAGGGAGATCCACATCCGCGACTTCGCCATCGTCGATCAGCTCGATCTGGAGTTCGGCGCGGGCATGCATGTGCTGACCGGCGAAACCGGTGCCGGCAAGTCCATCCTCCTCGACGCCCTTGGCCTCTGCCTCGGCGACCGCGCCCGGTCCGAGATCATCCGCCCCGGGGCGGAGCGCGCGGAGGTCAGCGCCGTGTTCGACCCGCCCGGCCCCGAGGTGACTCAGTGGCTGGCTGATCGCGAACTCCACGGGGATGACGAGATCATCGTCCGCCGGGTTATCCAGAGCAACGGGCGCTCGCGGGGGTTCGTCAACGGCACGCCGGTGGCCCTGCAGGTGCTCCGCGAACTCGGCGAGCAGCTGGTCGACATCCACGGCCAGCACGCCCACCAATCGCTGCTGCGCCCGGCCATTCAGCGCGAACTCCTTGACGCCTACGCCGAGGCCGGCGAGCTACGTCGTGCGGTCACCGAGCGCTTCCGCGAATTGCGCGAGATCGACCGCGAGCTGGCCGAACTCGAGGACCGGGACCACGACTACGAGGATCGCCTCGCCCTGCTGCGGCATCAGGTCGAAGAGCTTGAAAGCGCAGCCCCCTCCCGGGACGGACTGAACGAGCTGGAGACGGAGCACCAGCGGCTGGCCCACGCCGAATCCCTCATCGCGCTGGCCCAGACCCAGCTCCAGGCCCTGTCGGACGATGACCTCGCCGCTCAGGCGCTCATCGGCCGCGCGGTCCGTGAGCTGGAAGAGCGACGGGAGATCGACCCCGCCCTGGGCGAGTCAGCCGACCTGCTCCAGAACGCCCTGGCACACCTGGAAGAGGGCTGCCAGACCCTACGCAACTTTGCCGACGGGCTCGAGATCGATCCGCAGCGCCTGGCCGAACTCGACCAGCGCATCAGCGAATTGCGGGATCTCGCCCGCAAGCATCGTGTCGAGGTCGAGCAGTTACCGGAAACCCTCGAGACGCTGCAGGCCCAGCTCGAACGTCTGGAGAACGCCGGGCAGCGCCTGGAGACACTACGTCAGAACCGGGCGGCGGCCGTGGAGCGCTACCAGGACGCCGCCCGGCGGCTGTCCCGGCTGCGCCAGAACGCCGCCGACCAGCTGGCCACCGAGGTCCATCAATTGCTTGGGGAACTGGGCATGGCCGGCGCTGAACTCATCCCGGCGATCGAGTTTGAGGCGGAGGCCACTCCGAGCAGTCACGGCCTCGACCGTATCGAGCTGCTGGTGCGCACGAACGCCGGCCAGTCTGCCGGCCCCCTGGCCAAGGTCGCCTCGGGCGGCGAGCTCTCCCGAATCGGTCTGGCGATCCAGGTGGCCACGGTCGAACGCGCCAGCGGGGTGCCGACGCTGGTGTTCGACGAGGCCGACACCGGCATCGGCGGCGCGGTGGCCGAGGTGGTCGGGCGCCTGCTGCGCACCCTCGGGCAGCGCTACCAGGTCCTGTGCGTGACGCATCTCCCGCAGGTGGCTGCCCAGGGCGGCGCCCACTTTCGTGTCAGCAAATCCGAGGGCGACGGACGCACACGCACCGAGGTGGATCCCCTCGCGGAGGCCGAGCGAATCGAGGAGATCGCGCGCATGCTCGGAGGGCTGGAGATCACCGATCACGAGCGTGCCGCGGCGCAGCGTATGCTGGCCCGCGGCGCTAGCTAAGGGCATGACAGGCGCGGAGGGGTCAACTGCCCTCTTCGCTGGCCCCGGCGCAATCGGCGCAGACGCCGTAGAGTACCAGTGAGTGCCCGGTCATGCGGAAGGCGTGGTCCCGAGCCGTCTCGCGCTGGCGCTGCTCGATGGTGTCGTCCACGAACTCCTCCACGCGACCGCACTCCACGCAGACGATGTGATCGTGATGCGCCGTATCGTTGAGTTCGAAGACGGAATGACTGCCCTGGAAGTTGTGCCGGACCAGAATATCCGCCGTCTCGAACTGGGTCAGGACCCGGTAGACCGTGGCCAGCCCGATGTCCTCCCCAGCATCCAGCAGGGCCCGGTAGACCTCCTCCGCGGAGACGTGGCGCTGCTGACTCTGCTGCAGCACCTCCAGGATCTTCATCCGCGGCAGCGTGACCTTCAGCCCTGCCTTGCGCAAGCCACCAGCGTCCACAGCTTCCCCTCGCCTACTGTTCGTCGATTCGGTCATTAGGCTACCATTTCCTCTATGACGACACCATCCAAATGCAAGTTATTCTTATTATGCGTTCTCGGCGCCTCATTCGCCAGCGGGTGCGGCGGTCAGTTCCCGCTGGCCCAGCCGCTGGAGATCGAGCAGGGGAACCTGCTTGAGGAAGAGGACATCGAGCGGATCGCCGTCGGCATGAGCCGTGCCGAAGTCCGGCAGCGGCTCGGCACGCCGGTGCTCGAGCACGCCTTCGAGGATGATCGCTGGGACTACCTGTACGAGCGCAGCGGCAGCGAGCAGGCGCGCAAGCGGCTGACGCTCCACTTCGACGACGACACCCTCGTCGAGATCGAGGATCACTGGACGTCCCGCTAGCCTGCGTCCATTCAGGAGGCCTTGCGAGCGGCCCGCCGCTTGCGGGCCTCCTTCGGATCGACCTGCAGCGGCCGGTAGACCTCCACCCGGTCACCATCGTGCAGCGGGGTATCGAGGCCGACGATCTGCCCGAACACCCCCACCGACTGCTGCGTCAGGTTGATCTCCGGATGGCGCTCGAGGAGCCCCGAGGCGTTCAGGGCGTCCCCCACCGTACTGCCAGCCGGCAGTTCCAGCCGAAGCACGGTCTGCTGCTCCGGTAGGGCGTAGGCGACCTCGATCTGCAATCCCCCGTCAGAGGACATCGCGCTCTCCGTAGACCTCGCGGGCCCGCCGGGCGAAACTGTCTACCAGCGTATTGGCCACCTGGGTAAAGACCTTGCCGAAGGCGTAGGCCACGATCCGATTGGAGAACTCGAACTCCATGTCCAGGGTCACCTTCGAGGCGCTCTCGCCCAGGTCTCGAAAGCGCCAGTAACCCTCCAGGCGCTGGAACGGTCCCTCCACGAGCCGGATATCGATCATCTTGCCGCGCTGGTGTCGATTCGCGGTCACGAACGACTTCTCCATGCCGCCCTTGGCAAAGGTCATGCGGGCACGGGTGGTGTCCTCGCTGGTCTCGAGGATCTCGCACTCCTTGCACCACGGAATGAACTCCGGGTAGCGGGCGACATCGTTGACCAGGTCGTAGATCTCGATGGCGGTGTAGGGGACCAGCTCACTGCGGCTGATGCTCGGCATGGGGCTTCCCGTTCTCCAGCGTTCCGGACCTTGACCGGCCATTGTCACGATCCGCGTCCTCCCCGACAACCACCAACCACCAGGCGGCCGCAGCGCTTTGCGCAGCGGTCCGGCGTCTATACAATGCGCCCCGTGAGCAAGAAAGCCGGAAAAAGCAAAAAGACCGAAGGCAACGTCATCGCCGTCAACCGCAAGGCGGGCTTCGATTTCTTCATCGAGGAGCGCCTTGAGGCCGGGCTGGCGCTGGAGGGCTGGGAGGTCAAATCGCTGCGTGCCAAGCGCGTGAACCTCACCGAAAGCCACGTCCTCGTCCGTCGCGGCGAGGCTTGGCTGATCGGCTGCAACATCACGCCGCTGAGCACTGCCTCCACCCACGTCCGGCCGGATCCGACGCGCACGCGCAAGCTGCTGCTCCACCGTCGCGAGATCAGCCGTCTGATCGGCGCCGTGGACCGCGAAGGCTACACCGTGGTGCCGCTCAAGCTCTACTGGAAGAAGGGGCGCGCCAAGATCGAGATCGGTGTAGCCAAGGGCAAGAAGAAGCAGGACAAGCGGGCGGATAAGAAGGAGCAGGACTGGCAGCGCCAGCGGGAGCGCCTGCTCAAGCACAAGGTCAGCTAGCGCGGGGGCCGGCCCGTCGACCGGTCTCTGCCGGCGCGATAATCGCGCTTGCCGAGGGAACTCCACGAGCCGTACACTGTCTACTCAGTTGCAACGGGGGCGACATGGCTTCGACGCAGGTCGCGAAACCCGAGGTGCATGCCGAGGTGACAGTCAACCTCGTAAAACAGGCTGTACTTAAAGATAGTTGCCAACGACGACAACTACGCCCTGGCGGCGTAACACCCGCCAGCTGCTCCCAGTCGGTGCCTGTGCCGGCTGACGAGCAGTCATAGACGCAGGATAGCGATGCCCGGATAGGTCCGGTCCGGCATCGTGAAACCCAACGGGCTCGCGGTTGAGCCGCCCTGCCGGTCGGGCGTTCAACCGTTAAAAAGAATAGATCGGCTAAGCATGTAGGACCGACGGTGTAGCTCCTGCGGACGCGGGTTCGATTCCCGCCGCCTCCACCAATCTCTAGATTCCCGATATCCCCGCTTCCCTGAATGCCCGCACCGCGGGCATTTTTTATGCCGCAGTTGTCAGCACGCCTCGCCACATCGCCGCCCCCTGCGTATCGCCGCAGGGGCGCCCGGCGCGGCTGCCATACCCTCCCGGGCGGGCACGTGGCAGCCGCCGGTGGCCGGGCTTACCCCCACGTGACGGCGACCCCGGATCAGGAGGCTGGTGCGTAAACGGAGCACCAGCCTTCCGCCTTGACGAGCACCTCGCCAAAGTCCGGGTGGGTGCACCGCCCCCAACCATCCTCGACGGCCTCGCCCCAGAAGGCGCAGTTCTCGCAAAGCTGCCCTTCCTCGTAGCGCGGATGGCCCGAGGCGTCCGCGGCCTCGTTGACGTAGTCGTGGGCGTGGCCATCCTCGGCCCTCGGTTCCGCTCGGGCGCTGCGCTGATGCAGCAGGGTTGATAGCGGCAGCGCCGCCAGCGCCACGGCACTGCCCTTGAGGAACGTGCGACGACTCTTGTCGATTCCACTCATGCCAGCCACCTCATTATTTTCGGTATGGATCGGCGATTCCACCCTACGCCTCTTAACGGCGCGATCCAACCCGAAACCAACGGGGCAGATGCCAGCGCTTATCCGATTTTGACTCATCGGGTTTACACGGAAAAGGTAGGGATGCCATCCGAAGAAGAGCGACGAATTGATTCCTGAAAAGGATCTGGTATCTTGTTTACAGGCTTGAATCGCTCTCAACGAAACGACGCCTCAGGACTCAAGCACCCGGTCAAGGGACGGACCCGAAAAGCCCTCGGGCACTCATTTGTAAGGAGCCGATACCCGATGACCAGCAAACAGCTTGAAGCCATCAACCTGGAGGGGTTCACGGACGAAGAACTCGACACCCTCGAAAAACGCATTGCCAGGGAACGCGAGCAGCGGGATCGCAACCGCGTTGTAGAGGCCGAAAAAGAGATCCGCCTGGTAGCGGCGAAATACGGCGTCAAACTCGAAGAGGCGCTCGGCGACCTCAATGGGCACAACAAAAAACCTCGCCGCCGTGTCCCTGCCAAATACCGCCACCCGCGGGACCCGGCCAAGACCTGGTCCGGCCGTGGACGCACCCCGCGCTGGATCCAGGAGTGGGAACAGGACGGCGGCAGCCGCGAGGAGCTGCGCATCGCGCACTGATCGCAGGCCAGCCCTAGGCCCGGCCCACGCCTGGCGCGCATGGCCGGGCTAGCCCGAGACCTCACCCCGGGCCAAACGGTGTTGGACAAACCGTGGCGGCCGGTCCACTATTCCCGCATGGATGATACCCCCGACGACACCGGGCAGGCGCTGGAGCGCCTGACTCAACGGGTGGATGACGCCTGCGAGCGCCTGGCCCGGACTGCGAGCTTCGCCAAGTTCACTCACGCTGCGCAGGTTCTCGAGGCGACCCGCCGCCTGCTCGCCCACCCCGACGGCGTCCCGGCGCTCTACCAGCGGATCGGGGCGCTGACCGAGGCCGGCGTCTTCGCCGGCAGCGACTGGGAACACCCCGAGCAACTCCAGCCAACCCTGGCCGCCAACACCCTGAAGCTCGCCCGGGACCAGACGCTGATCCTGGAGTGCCTTAGCGAACTGCGCCTGGTGGCCATCGCCGAGGGCACCGCCAGTCATCCAACGCTCGACGCCGACACGGCCCGACGGTTCCTGGCACGGGTCCTGGCGCTGAATCTGCGGCTGATCTTCGGGCCGGTCGGCGAGTCCGAGCGGGTGCATCTGGGCCGCAATCTGCCCATGGTGCAGCGCCACCAGCGCTTCATCGCCGAGCAGGTCGGCTTCGGCGAGGTCATCGAGGAGCTGATCGGCGAGATCTGGCGCATCCTCGCCCAGCGGCCGGTGGTCGTCGGGCACGTCAAGGAGATGATCACCAGCGTGGCGGTGTACCTGGACAGCGATGAACCCGGGGTGCCAGCAGCCCGCGCCCGAGGCGCGGAGCGCCTGATCAGCGCGCTCTACGGGCCGACACGTGGCTGCCAGGAGGACCCGGGTCTGGCCGTCTACCAGGAGCGGCTGGCCAGCATGGACGAGACCTCCCTGCGCAACGAGGCACTCGGCCTGGGGCGCGCCATGCACGACACCGGCCTGGTTTCACCCTACCACCCGGTCTTCCTGCACTTTGCGCTGGAGCAGTCGCCCGAACTCCTCCCCAGCGCGCTGGGCCTGAGCAGCACCGGGATCGATGCGCTCGGATGCTACCCGGAACTGGTGCACACGCTCATCCGCCGTGCCATCTGGTCCGAGACCGCGCAGGCGGTCTACGGCCTGGCGGGCCTGCTCGAGCGCGGCATCCTCTACAGCGGCCCAGTAGCGCCGGCCCTCTGGCGCCAGATCCATCTACCGCTCTGCGCCGCCGCCCGGCAGCGGCTGGTCGATCGCATCCCCGGCGCCTCGGCCGCGCCGGAGGCCTTCCTGCTCGCCGGGGCGATCAGCGTCCTCGGCCAGCCGCGCGGCCTGGGTCAGGGCAACAGCCCCACGTGTCAATCGGCACGGGCGCTGTCCATGTGGTCGAGCAACGACCCCGACTATCTGCTGCAGATTGTCGCCTGGGCCGCCCGCGACGACGATGTCGTGGCCCACTTCGAGGGCCAGGCCCTCTCCTCCGCGGAGCTGCTCGCCCGCTACCCGGAGGCGCCCCTGGAGGATATCGACCCGGTCTCGGCGGTGGCCGTACCTCACTTGGACGCCATCTACCACGAGATGGGGCGGCGCTGCGCCGGACGCGGCGAGGACCCCCACCGCTGGGTGAACCCCGAATTCCACGGCTGGTGGGTCGGGCGGGGGTTCTCGATCGCCGTCGATGTCGCCACCGGCGCCCTCCCCGATCTGCGCGGCTTTGCAAGCCGTTTCTACGGCTGCTACCACCCCGGCTACAACGGCAACAACCCGGTGATCCACCCCCAGCCCGCCGGGGTGGCGGTCACCGACAGCAGCGGTGCCTTCGTCGGCTGGCACGCCATCACCATCGAGCGCGTCTCCACGGACCCGGACGGCGTGGTCCGCGTCTACTTCTTCAACCCGAACAACGACAGCACCCAGGACTGGGGCAACGGGGTGATGGTCTCCACCGAGGGTAACGGCGAACGCCACGGGGAATCGTCCCTGCCCTTCGAGCAGTTCCTGTCCCGGCTCTACATCTTCCACTACGACCCGCGGGAGGAGGCCCTGGACCCGCCAGTGCCGGAAGAGGAGATCAGCGAGGTCATCGCGCTCGCACGCAACAGCTGGGCCGCCGGGCGAGCGATCCACTGACCCCGGAACCCGGCACCGTCGCCCACGAGCCGCCCGGGGCGCTCCCGCCCGAGCGGCGGGGCGCCCCGGTCCGATGCGACGTCAGACGTAGAAGTCCAGCTCCTCCTGGTGCTTGAGCAGATCCCGGAGCCGGTGGGGATTGTCCCCGAAGAAGTAGACCAACCCCCAGTGAGTCCCGAAGGCGGTGCGCTTGGTGACCACCTCCTGCTGTGGCGGCGTCAGCTCGTGGTACTCGAAGTACTCATGCTGCTCGGTCTCTTCCGGGATCTCCAGTCGGCTAACCACCCGACGGCGCGGATAGACGCCGAAGCAGCCCGCATAGCCCTTGGCATCCACCACCTCGCGGGGGAAGAAGTCGGTGATCTCCTCCTCCGTGGTCTTCGGATCGAAGGCCAGCACCATCCCCTGGTAGGCATTGAACCCGTAAGCGCGCTCGAGCAGCTCGAAGACCTTGAACCCCGGTGGGCGGTAGGCCACCTCGCCGAAGTACATCGTCCCATCGCTGGTCACGAAGTACTCCGGATGGATAAAGCCGAAGCGGATGTCGAAGGTCTTGATCAGCTTCTCGATCTCGCGGGTGATCAGATCCCGCCAGCTCTCCAGCTCCGGGGTGGCCGGAACAAAGACCGAGTAGCCGAGGGTGACGTACTCGGAGATGTTCAGGAAGCGGATCTTGCCGTCGTGGATCCAGGCCTCGACGGCGAACTCCCAGCCGTCCAGGTGGCTCTCCATGAGCACCGGGAACTCCTCCTCGGGGATCAGGTCGACCTCGTCCGGCGTGCGGATGACGCGGTGCCCGAGGCAACCCGCCTTGTCGAAGGCCTTGAGGTGGATCGGGTCGTTGGGGTCGCCGTCGAGCTTGAGCAAGGTCTGGTTCACGCGCTTGAGGAAGCGGATCACGTCGTCGCGATCGTGGGCCTCCTCGAAGATGCCGACGCGGATCCCGCCGAGCTGAGCACGGCGCTTCATCAGCGCCTTGTCCCGGAACAGCACCGCCTGACCGTGCAGCCGCGGGTCCCCCATGAGCACGGCGTTGATGGCACCGGCCCACTCGACGGTCTCCTCGAACAGCGGGATGGCGACATCCACGCCTTCTTCATGCAGCCGTTCGGCGATCTCCATGGACCGATCATTGAGTCGCTCGAAATCCCAGGCGATGAAGGGGATCCCGTGCTCCCGGGCATACTCCTCGGCCCACTCCGGGGCGACAATGACGTAACGGCGGTCGAACCGGTCGAGGGCATCGATGCAGTTGATGCTCCAGCCCAGAATGGCGACGTAGCCCTTGGTCGGGTCCTTCTCAGTACTCATGCGGCGGGATGCTCCGGTTGCGGATCATGGGTCAGCCCGCCTTGCGGAGCGGCCGGCAGACGTCATGCCTTCGTGGGACCGCCCGGGCGAGCTACCCCGCAGTCTATCTGCTCGGACGCGGCCGGAATAGCACCGCCGCGCCGTGCGCAGATGATTTTTGTAGCAATCGAGCAAGCCGGGGCTCGGCGGCCGCTCAGGGCGTCGGCTCGCCCTCCGCATCATCCACCGGCTTGACGCCCAGACGCCCCGCGAGGAGTTGCGGGGACGCCTCGACCAGATCGATCAGGGCCTCGCGATCCTCCTCAGCCTGACGTTGCTCGGTCAAATCGATCAGAGCGAACAGGCCGTGGACGCCACCCCCTTCGGTGCACGCTACCTCCGTGACGCACTCCATACGCACAAGCCGGCGCAGGGGACACTGATCGCAATGAAGCCCCAGCTCGGTCGCCGCCCGCGCCGCCCCGCCCGCACTCTGCGCCGCTCGGCACCGCGCCCACTGCTCGAGCGCCGAAGGGGCCAGAAACTCGGCAAACGCCTGCCCCTCGAGTTCCGGTGCCGAGGCGGCTCCCAGCAGTTCCGCGGCCGGGGGGTTGGCATCACGGATCACTCCGTCCTCATCCAGCAACAGATAAGCCACCGGGGCGTGCTCGAAGAGATCGCGGTAGCCGGCACGGACCCGCGCCAGTTCGCCCCTGGTGCGGTGGAGCTCCTCGGCCTGGATATCGCGCTCAATCTGCAGCAGCAGCAACTCCTCACGCCACGCCTCCGGGGTGGCCGGCAGCGTCCGATCGATGTCGACTGCTCCGGGGGTGGTCTCCATGCGCTTCCTAGCCCGCTCTCGCAACAGCCGGGCCGCTTCATCCTGGCGCGACGGACTGGGGTCTTTGGTCATGGAGGGCATCCTGAGCGGGAGAGATCAGGCGCCGGCCGGCGCCCGCGGATAACCTCAGCCTCAGGAGTATAGAGGGCCCCGGCGCCATCCACACGGACTGTCGCGCACCCAGGACCCTCGCCCCGTGTCACATCCCCTGGTAGTTCGGTCCGTCCCCGCCCTGCGGGACCACCCAGCGGATGTTCTGGGGCGGGTCCTTGATATCGCACGCCTTGCAGTGCAGGCAGTTGATGGCATCGATACGCAGTCGCGGCTGGCCGGCCGCATCCGTGTCGTAGTCGTAGACGGCCGCCGGACAGTAGCGGACCTCCGGCCCGGCGTAGACCGCCCAGTTGACGCGCAGCGCCAGCGCAGGGTCACGCAGCACCAGGTGGCAGGGCTGCCCCTCCTCGTGATGGGTACCGGAGAGGAACACCGAGGCGGTCCGATCGAAGGTCAGCCGCCCGTCGGGCCGGGGATACTCCTTGCGCCTCGACCGCGCGGCGGGCTGCAGGGCCTGGTGATCCGGCTCGTGCCCCAGCGTCCAGGGCGCCCGTCCCCGCAGGAGGTAGGTATCCAGGGCTGAATAAGCCAACCCGGGCAGCAGCCCCCAGCGGAATGCCGGACGGATATTGCGCACGGCGCGGAGCTCGTCGCTCACCCAGCTGTCGCCGACCCGGCGATCGAGATCATCGGCCTGCACCCGATCCGCCTCCAGGGCGGCGCGCACCGCCTCGGCAGCGAGCATGCCAGACTTGATCGCGGTGTGGATGCCCTTGATGCGCGGTACATTGACGAACCCTGCCGCATCACCGGCCAGGACCCCACCGGGGAAGCTCAACCGCGGCAGACTCTGCCAGCCCCCCTCCGGTAACACCCGTGCCCCGTAACCGATGCGCCGACCGCCTTCGAGCAGCGGCCGGATCGACGGGTGAGTCTTGAAGCGCTGGAACTCCCCGAAGGGCGACAGATAAGGGTTCTCGAAGTCCAACCCCACCACCAGCCCGATCGCCACACGCCGATCGTCCAGGTGGTAGAGAAAACTGCCGCCGTAAGTGAACTGATCCAGGGGCCAGCCGATGGTGTGCGCGACCCGCCCCGGCACATGCCGCTCGGGGCTAACTTCCCAGATCTCTTTGAAACCGAGGCCGTAGGTCTGCGGCTGCGCATCCCGGCGCAAGTCGAAACGCCCGATCACCTGCTGGGTCAGTGACCCGTGCCCTCCCTCGGCAAACACCGTCTGCCGAGCGCGCACCTCCACGCCCGGCTCGAAACCCGGGCCCGGCGTACCGTCCGGCTGGCGCCCCATATCCGGGGTGGCCACGCCGCAGACCGCACCTTGCGCGTCGTAGAGCACCTCGGCGGCCGGAAACCCGGGGTAGATCTCCACCCCGGCCGCTTCGGCCTGGTCCGCCAGCCATTGCCCGAGCTCACCGAGGCTGCCGACGTAGCTCCCGCGGTTGTCCATCTGCGGTGGCGTGGGCAGTCTCAGCGCGTAACGTGGTGTCAGGCAGTGGAAGGTGTCCTCAGCGGCGCGCAGGCGCAGCGGCGCGCCGCGCTCCGCCCAGTCGGGCAGCAGCTCATCCAGGCCGCGCGGATCGATGGCGGCACCGGATAGGAGGTGCGCGCCAACCGCAGACCCCTTCTCCAGAACGCAGACCGAAGGCGCCGGGCCGTTACCGGTACCGCGGGCCAGCTCCAGGGCCGCCGCCAACCCGGCCGGACCGGCGCCCACGACAACAACATCGTAGGCCAGCGTCTCGCGCTCGAGTTCCTCCTGCTCCAAGCCGCTTCCTCCTCACCAGTCGCCGTCGCCGATCGCCTCGAGCTCGTCGCTGCCACCCCGAATCGCCGGGGTGTAGCCGTGGAGCCGTGGCAGGATGTGACGCATATAGAAACGCGCGGTATGCACCTTGCCGGTATAGAAGCCGGTGTCACCGCTTCCCTCCCGGATACGGGCCTGCGCAACCACGGCCGCCCGCGCCATCAGCCAGCCGCCCAGCACCAGACCGGCCTGCATCAGGTAGGGGGTGGCCGCAGTCAGGGGCACCAACGGATCGTCTTGTCCGTCCCGCAGCAACCGCGCCGTGCTCTCGCGTAGCGTGGCCAGCGCATCGTCCAGCGGGCCGGCCAAGGCCTCGAGCTCGGTATCACGGCGCAGCGCCTCGACGATCTCATCCGCCTCGCGGAGCACCGACTCCAGGGTCTCGCCGCCGTCCTTGAGCACTTTGCGCAGGGTGAAATCCTGGGCCTGGATCCCATTGGTGCCCTCGTAGATCGCCGCCACCCGCACGTCCCGGAGCAACTGCGGGGCCTCGACCTCCTCCACATAGCCCATGCCACCGTGGACCTGGATACCGAGGGAGGTGATCTCCACGGCTTGCTCGCTGGCCACGGCCTTGACCACAGGAGTGAACAGATCCACCCGGCGCTGAGCGCTCTGACGCCTCGTTTCGTCCGCCCCGTGACCGGCGACATCCATCTCCGCCGCGGTCAGCAGGGCCAAAGCACGCATGGCCTCGGTCTGCGCCCGCATGGCCATGAGGCTGCGCCGCACATCCGGGTGGTGGAGGATGGGCACCGACGCCTTGCCCCCGGGCCGGCGCCCCTGGATCCGCTCCCGGGCAAACGCCAGCGCCTGCTGGTAGGCGCGCTCCGAGACCCCGACGCTCTGCACCCCGACCTTGTGGCGGGCCTCGTTCATCATCGTAAACATGTGGTTGAGGCCGCGACACGGCTCGCCGACTAGGTAGCCGACGGCCCCCTCGCCGTCCCCGTAGCTGATGGTGCAGGTCGGCGAGCCGTGGATGCCGAGCTTGTGCTCCAGCGCCGTGCAGTGCACATCGTTGCGCGCCCCGAGCGAGCCGTCGGCCTCCACCCGGTACTTGGGCACCAGGAACAGCGAGATCCCCCGATGGCCCTCGGGCGCGTCCGGCGTACGGGCCAGCACCAGGTGGATGATGTTCTCGGCGGCTTCGTGCTCCCCCCAGGTGATGTAGATCTTCTGACCGTAGAGGCGGTAGGCCTCCCCATCCGGCACGGCACGGCACTGGACCTGCCCCAGGTCGGACCCGGCCCGGGGCTCGCTGAGATCCATGGTGCCGCTCCACTCACCACTGACCAGCTTGTCGAGGTAAAGCCCGCGCAGGGTCTCGTCGCCATGGCGGTGGAGCAACTCGGTCGCCCCCGCCGAGAGCATCGGCGCCAGGGCCAAGGCCATGTTGGCGCCATGCCACATCTCCTGGGTCGCCGTGGCCACCAGCTCCGGCAGCCCCTGACCCCCGTGGTCTGGATGAGCGTTGATACCGTTCCAGCCGCCCTCTACGAAGGCCTGGTAGGCCTCGGTGAAGCCCTCGGGCAGCTGCACGCTCCCCCCATCCATCCGGCACCCCTGACGGTCGCCGACACGGTTCAGCGGGGCCCACACCTCGCTGGCCAGCCGATCGGCCTCCTCGAGGACCGCCTCGAGCAGATCCGGGGTCACCTCCTCCAGATCCTCCAGGCCGGACAGGCGCTCCAGGCCGATCAGTTCCTCGATGACAAAGCGCAGATCGCGCGTCGGTGCACGGTAGATGCTCATGACTGCTCCAGCGCCTCGCGCAGCGCGGGTAACGCTTCCCGCAGATCGGCGACCAGCCCGTAGTCGGCCACCTCGAAGATGGGGGCCTCCGGGTCGTGATTGATCGCCACGATCACACCGCTATCCTTCATCCCGGAGACGTGGTAGATCGCCCCGGAGATCCCAGCGGCGATGTACAGCTGCGGCGCCACCACCTTGGCGGTCAACCCGACCTGCGCCTCATTGGGCAGCAGGCCGGCCTCCACAGCCCCCCGTGAGGCCCCGATGGCGGCACCGAGCTGATCGGCCAGTGCCTCCAGCGCCTCGATGCCGACATCGGCCACGCCACGGCCGCCGGCCACCACCACGCGAGCGGAGGTTAGCTCGGGACGGTCCGAGGCCGAGCCGTGTTCCTCGAGCAGGCGCGTCGGTCCTGGCTCCGTGGGCGCTTCGAGACGCTCTACGGCCGGCGGATCACCGGCCTCCGGCCGATCGAACCGGGTGGCCCGCACCGTGAGCACACGGACCGGCTCCCGGCAGCGCATCCGCGCCAGCACACTGCCCCCGTGGATCGGCCGGACGAACGTCTCGGCGTCCTCGATAGCGACGACGTCCGAAAGCATCTGCACATCCAGCGCCGCCGCCACACGGGGCAACAGGTCCCGGGACTGGGTACTGGTGGCCGCCACCAGCGCCTGGTAGCCCTCGTCACGCACCAGGTTCGCGAGCTGCCCCGAAACCGGCTCGGCGAGCTGATCGGCACAGGCCGCCCCGAGGCACAGCCAGACCCGGCCGACCCCCTGGATAGCCAGCGAGTCGGCGACCCCGGCCGCATCCTCGCCGCCGGTCACCACCACATCCACCGGCGCCCCCAGGTTGGCAGCGGCAGTGATCGCCCGCCGTGTCGCCTCGGTGACACCGGCACCGTCGTGCTCCGCAAAGACCAGCACACTCATCTCAGATCACCTGTGCGTCGTTCTTGAGGCGGTCGACCAGCTCGGCCACACTCGCCACGCGCTCACCCGCTGCCCGCGGCGGCGGCTCCTCGACCCCGAGCAACTCCAAGCGCGAGGCCCCGTCCACTCCCAGGTCGTCGAGCGATATCCGGTCAATCGGCTTCTTCTTGGCCTTCATGATGTTCGGCAGCTTGATGTAGCGCGGCTGATTGAGATCCAGCTCGGTGGTCACCACCGCCGGCAGCCGCACCGCGACGGTGCGCCGCCCGCCGTCGACTTCGCGGGTCACCTGCAACTCCTCACCCTCGGGGTGGATGGCGCAAGCGAAGGTGGCCTGCCCCCAGCCCAGGTGCTGCGCCAGCATCTGCCCCACCTGGTTGCTGTCGTCGTCGATGGCCTGCTTGCCCATGAGCACCAGGTCGGGCTGCTCACGCTCGACCAGCGCCGCCAGCGCCCGGCTGACCGCCAGGGGCTCCAAGGGGTTGTCGCTCTCCACCCGCAGCGCGCGGTCGGCGCCGAAGGCCAAGGCAGTGCGCAACACCTCCTCGCTGCCCGCATCCCCCAGCGTGACCGCCAGCACCTCGCTGGCCGCACCCGCTTCCCGGAACCGGACCGCCTGCTCGACCGCCGTCTCGTCGAACGGATTCATAGCCATCTTGGCGTTGGCCGTGTCCACGCCGGAGCCGTCTGGGCGCACACGCACCCGGACGGTGGAATCGATCACCCGCTTGGCTGTGACCAGGATCTTCATGCCTACCCCTCTATTGGCGTCGCGCGCACCCGCGCGCCGCGGTGCAACATCCCGACTGACTGTGCGCACTCCTGATCCCGGCGTCAACTCGCACCCTCATCCCCACCCTCCACCTGCCGACAACAGGGACAGGCAAACCGACACGACGCAGCCCATGCTTGCTATCAAGCCCGCCCGGTTACGCCACCGCCTCGGTGTTACAGCCGCCGTACTGGTCGGCTTCGGCTCCACCATCGCCGCCGCCGGTGAACTGCCCGAGAGCGGGAGCGCGCGCTACTGGATCCAGGACGGTGGGCAGTGGCGCGGCTACGAAACCCTGACCTGGGACTTCGAAGCGGACGACACCTTCCGCCTGGAGCGCATCCGCGAACACCGCCAGCACCCGGCCCAGGCCGACCACCCGGGGGATCGGCGCATCCGCCGCACCCGGGAGATCAGCGAGGGCACCCTCGAGGGCGATGTCGCCCGCCCAGAGACCTACGAGGTCCGCACCGCGACCGTCTTCCAGACCGACGAGGCGTATGACCCCGAGACCGCCTTCGAGGACGCGGAGGAGGAGGTCACCCTGGCGGCGCGCTTCACCGATGACGAGGCCGCTGTCGAGGCGGGCGAGATCGCCGTGCCCCCGGATGCACTCGACCCGCTGACCCACCGCTGGCAGGTCATGGAAGAGGCCCTGGAGGGGACGCGCCATACGCAGATCAGCCACCAGGTGGTCGATGAGCAGGGTGAGGTGGAAGAGGTCGTTTTCCGGGTGGAGGGCCGGCAGACCGTGCGCGCACACCCGGGCACCTTTCGCACGGTGCGTCTCACCCGCCAGCAGCCGGGCCAGCAACGGGCGGTGCGCTGGTACATGGCGGAGGGCTGGGCCGGCCTGCCCGTGCGCACCGTCGACCTTCGCAGCGAGCACCACGCCCAGCGCACCCGGCTCGAACGCATCGAGGCGGCCGACGACGGCTGACCGCTGCAACACAGCGATTCTCGGCTACGCTCCCTCCTAGGGAACCGTGCAATGGGGCACGTCCGTTTGAGGGTCGCCATGGACGATCGCAAGCAGATCTTCGTCGTCGGGCTCGACGACTTCCATCTCCAGCACCTGAACAGCGTACGAGGCAGTGCGAACTACGCCTTCCACCCGCTGGCCGACTACAGCGCCATCGTCCTCCCCAAGCGCTACGACATCCCCGCCATCCTGGATCAGGCCCGCCGCACTCTGGACCAGGCACCGCGGGTGGACGCGATCATCGGCCACTGGGACTTTCCGACGACCTCCATCCTGCCGGTCCTGAGGCGTGAATACGGCCTGCCCACCCCGTCGCTGGAAAGCGTGCTGCTCTGCGAGCACAAATACTGGAACCGGCTGGCCTGCGAGGCGGCGGTGCCGGAGTGCACCCCGCCGTTCCAGGCCATCGATCCGTACGCCCAGGACCCCTTGGCCACGCTCAAGCTGGCCTACCCGTTCTGGCTGAAACCGGCGGTGGCCTTCTCGTCCCTGCTCGGCTTCCGGGTGGAGAGCGACACCCAGTTCCGGGCGGCCATCGATGCCATCGCCCGGGGCATCCCGGTCTTCGCCGAACCGTTCCAGGCGTTCACCGAACGCGTTGAGCACCCGGAGCGGCTGCCGGGGTCCGGCAGCGGCGCGACGGCCCTGGCCGAGGGCATCATTCAGGGCCGGCTCTGCACCCTGGAAGGGTACGTCTTCAACGGCGAGGTCGTCGTCTACGCCATCCTGGACTCCCTGCGCGGAGCCAACCAGGTCAGCTTCGTTAGCTACCAGTACCCCTCCAGCCTCCCGATCCCCGTCCAGGAGCGGATGAAGGACTACGCCCGACGACTGCTCAAGCACATCGGGCTAGACCAGACGCCGTTCAACATGGAGTTCTTCTGGGACGAGGACGTGGACAAGATCTGGCTGCTCGAGGTCAATCCACGGATCTCCAAGTCCCACTGCCCGATCTTCGAGATCGCCACCGGCGCCTCCCACCATGAGGTCGCCATCGACATCAGCCTGGGCCGGCGCCCGCGTTTTCCGCGGCCAGAGGGCCGCTTCCCCATGGCGGCCAAGTTCATGCCCCGCGTCTACGGGGACGCCCGCGTGCTGCGGGTCCCCGATGCCGAGCAGATCCACGCCCTGCAACGCACCCACCCGGAGTTGTCCATCCACATCCAGGTCGCCGAGGGGACGCAGCTCTCCGAGCTGCGCGGGCAGGACAGCTACAGCTACGAGATCGCCGAGCTGTTCATCGGTGGCGAGGACGAACAGCACCTCCACGACAAGTTCCGGTCCATCATGGAGCAGCTTGATTTTCGCTTCTCGGAGCCTTTAGAAACCAACTACTGACGGGCCGCCGGGCGCTCCAGGATCAGGATGCGCGAGCCGGGAGCCGGCACGGCCTGCGGGTCATCGACGAACCCCAGGTCGCGGTACAGGCGCAGCGCCCGGCGATTGCTGCTCAGCACACTGAGCCACAGGCGCTGCGCCCCCAGCTCGGCGAAGACGTGCGTAATCAAGGCCCGCACCGCCCGGCGGCCGTAACCGCGGCCCTTGCCAGCAATGGCAATCCGGCGCAGCATCACTACGCCGTCGGGGTGATCCACGTCTTGCAGGATGGCATACCCAACCGCCCGCCGCGGCCGCCCGGCCTCCAGGATCCAGTGCGCGCAGCCCGGGGCGCGGATGCAGGCCTGGTGCTCGGCCACGGTCCACTGCTCGACGAAGGCGGCGTTCTCCGTGGCGCCCTCCACGGTGCGCACGAAAGCAAGATCGTCGGGTGAAGTCGGTCTCAGGTGCATATACTCCATGGTAGCCCCCGAAACCGCGGAGCACGCATGGTCCGCCGTACCGCCTACCTCGACGAAGCGCGCATCCACGAGCGACTGGTCTCCCTGATCCGCATCCCCTCGATCACTGGCGAGGAGGATGGGGCGGTCGCTCGCATCGCCAACTGGCTGCAACAGTACGACGCTGAGATCGACTACTGGAACGATGGCATCGCCTCACTGCAGCGCGATCCCCGCTACCCCGGCCACGAGGTCGAGCGGGCCTGGGCGCCGGTGGTGGTAGGCGTGGTCCGGGGCGATCAGCCCGGTCCCAGCGTGCTGCTCACCGGGCATGTGGATGTGGTACCGCCAGGCGACTACGGCCTTTGGCAGGACGAGCCCTTCTCCGGGGTCACCCGGGGCGACCGGGTCTTCGGCTGCGGCGCGTCGGACATGAAAGCCGGCCTCGTGGCCGCACTGGCCGCCTTCGAGGCCTTCGCCGAAGGGGGGCGCAACTTCCCGGGGCGGGTGATCTTCGCCGCGGTCCCGGCTGAAGAGGACAGCGGGCTCGGCACGTTGGCGGCCATCCGCGGCAATTGGCGCGCCGATGCCTGCATCATCCCCGAACCGACGGTGCAGCACGGCATCCCGGAGTTGGTCATCGCCCACGCCGGGGCCATGTCCCTGCGCATCCGCGTACCCGGCAAATCGGCCCACGCCAGCAAGCGCCTGCAGGGCGAGAGCGCCCTGGATCACTTCATCACCCTTTACCAGGCCATGCGGGCCGACGAGCAGGCCCTGAACGCCGCCGAGCAGCACCCGCTGATGACCGTCCACCCGCTGCCCTACGCCACCAGTGTCGGGGTCATCCGCGGCGGGCTTTGGTCGTCCTCGGTGATGGACTCGCTGGAGGCCCAGGTCCGCGTCGGGGTCCCCCTGGGCATGACCATCGACGAGGCCGAGGCCCGGTTTCGCCACGCCATCGCCGAGGCGATCCACGACGACCCCTGGCTATCCCGCAACCCGCCGGAGATTCGGCGTCTGGCCTCGGGCTTCGGCTCGGCCGAGACCGACGCCGACCACCCGCTGGTGCGCACCCTGGCCGAGTGCGCCGAGGAAGAGTTCCGCCAGGAGCCGCGCATCGCCGCAGCCCCCTACGGCTGCGACATGTCCGGCTGGGTTCGCCTGGCCGGGGTGCCGACCGTCATCTACGGCCCCGGGGACATCGACCAGGCCCACGCACCCAATGAATCCGTCTCCCTCGAGACCACCTGCCGGGTGGCGCGAACCCTGGTGCGCACCACCGAACGGTTGCTTGAGGCAGGCCTGGATGGCCTGCGTCCGGCAGCGGGGCGGATGGAACCGGCTTTCGCCGGGCACAACCGGGGCCACGACTGAACCATGCGCATCGTCGAGGCGTTCCCGCAGAACATCCGGGTCATCGAGAACCTGTGGATCCCGATGCGCGACGGGGTCCGCCTGGCGGCGCGGGTGTGGTTGCCCGAGGACGCGGAGCGCTCCCCGGTCCCCGCGGTGCTCGAGTACATGCCCTACCGCAAGCGCGACTTCACCCGTCTGCGCGACGAGCCGTTGCACCACTACTTCGCCGGCCACGGCTACGCCTCCATCCGCCTGGATCTGCGCGGGACCGGCGACTCCGAGGGGGTGCTGCTCGACGAATACCTGGAGCAGGAACAGGACGATGCGGTGGACGCCATCGCCTGGATCCGCGAACAGGCGTGGTGCGACGGCAACGTCGGCATGATGGGCCTCTCTTGGGGAGGGTTCAACGCCCTGCAGGTCGCCGCCCGGCGTCCACCCGGACTGCGCGCCATCCTCACCATGTGCTCCACCGACGACCGCTACGCCGATGACGCCCACTACAAGGGCGGCTGCCTGCTCAATGAGAACCTGACCTGGGGCTCGAGTTTCTTCAGCCTGGCGGCCTGGCCACCGGACCCGGCCATCGCCGGCGCCAACTGGCGCGAACAGTGGCAGCAGCGACTCGACAGCCTGCGCCTGTTCCCGGCGGTCTGGCTCCAGCACCCCCATCGTGACGGCTACTGGCGCCACGGCTCGGTCTGCGAGGACTACGCAGCCATCGAATGCGCCGTCTACGCGGTGGGCGGCTGGTCGGATGGCTATGTCAACGCCATCCCTCGGCTGATGGCCGGCCTGAGCGCACCGCGCAAAGGGTTGATCGGCCCCTGGCCCCACGCTTTCCCCCATGCCGCGGTGCCCGGGCCGCGGATCGGCATGTTCCAGGAGGCCGTGCGCTGGTGGGATCACTGGCTCAAGGGCATCGAGACGGGGATCATGGACGAGCCCATGCTGCGGGTCTGGCTGGAGGAGTGGGTGCCGCCCTCGCCCTACCTGGAGTACCGGCCGGGACGCTGGGTGGCCGAGACCGAATGGCCCTCGCCGCGCATCCAGGCCCGCCGATGGCACCTGAACGTCGGCGCCCTGGGTGAGACGCCGGACGATCCCGAGGACGCGGTGCGCGTGCGCTCGCCGCAAACCACCGGGCTCAAGGGCGGCGAGTTCTACGGCTACGGGGCCGAGGGCGAGGGCCCCCTGGACCAGCGCGAGGATGACGGCAAGTCCCTGGTCTTCGACTCGGACCCGCTCCCCCGGCGGCTGGAGATCCTTGGTGCACCCCGGGTGGACCTGGTCTTGTCCGTGGACCGCCCGGTGGCGATGGCGGTGATTCGCCTCAATGACGTCGCCCCGGACGGCACCTCATCCCGGGTAAGCTACGGGGCGCTGAACCTCTGCCATCGCGACGGCCACGAGCAGCCGCGACCGCTCGAGCCCGGCGAGCGGTACCGGGTGCGGATCACCCTGAACGACATCGCCTACGCCTTCCCGGCCGGCCACACCCTGCGGCTCAGCATCTCCACCACCTATTGGCCCTTGATCTGGCCTTCGCCCGAGCCCGTGGCCCTGACGGTCCATACCGGGGTCAGCACCCTCGAGCTCCCGGAACGCCCGCCCAGCGCCCTGGATCGATCCCTGGCCCCCTTCGCACCGCCTGAGCGCGGCCCCGGCGCCGAACCCACGGCACTCGAGTGGGTCGATCCGCACCGGACGGTGGAACACGATCTAACCACCAACGAGACGATCTACAGCACCTTCGGCGACGCCGCCGATCTGGAGGGTGCTGCCCTGGCGCGGCTCGAGGAGATCGATCTCACCGTCGGCCACACCATCCGGCGCACCTTCCGCATCAACGAGACCGATCCCCTGTCGGCCCAGGCCCTGATCGACCTCGATGCCCGCCTACACCGCGAGGACTGGGACGTGCGGGTGACCTGCCAGACCCGCATGAGCGCTACCGCCGAACACTTCCGGGTCAGCGCCGAGCTAGAGGTCTTCGAGAACGGGGCACGCATCTTCCACCGCGACTACGACGAGTGGATCCCAAGACAGCTGCTCTAGATCTGCCCCCCGAGCGGCCGCCCTGCGGCGCCGTAGCGCTCCACGGCGGCCTGGACGATCTGCCCGAGGAGTTCGGCGTAGCTGAAGCCGGCATATCCGGCCATCATCGCCAGTTTCCCCTCCGGCCCCCAGGCGGGGTGGTTGTTGAAATCGAGCAGCCGCGGCTTCCCCTCGGCATCCTCACGGAAATCCACCCGCGCATAGTCCCGCGCCCCCAGCCGCGCGAACAGCTGCCGCGCGGCCTGCTCGAGCCCGACCCGTTTGGCCTCGTCGAGTCGCGCCGGGGCGAAGCGCAGCGACCGGTAGTAGGCGGATTCGGGGTCGGTCTTGGAGCCGTAGGAGAGGATCGGCGGCAGTTCCGGGGGCAGCGCCGAATAGTCGACGACCAGCGGCGGCAGGACCGACAGCCTGGTGGCCGGGTTGCCGACCAGCCCCACCGTGTACTCCGCCCCGGGGAGGAACTCCTGGGCCAGCGCCCAGACCACCCCGGATCCAGCCAGACGGCGCAGATAGGCCCGCGCCTGACGGGCGTCCCGCACCACGCAATCGGGCTCCATGCCGATGCTGCCGCAGCTGTCGTTCGGCTTGATCAGCACCGGGTAGCGCTTCGGCACCACCGGGCGCGGGTCGCGCAGATCGATGAGCCACTCCTCGGGCACCGCCACCCCCAGTCCGGCGGCTAGGGCGCGCACCGCCCCCTTGTCCCGCCCCAGCCCCATGGCCGTAGCCGTGGTCCCGGTGTAGGGGATGGCGAGCATCTCCAGCAGTGCCGGGATGCTGGCCTCGAGTTCCAGGCGGTTGCGGTAACCGTTGTCGCAGAAGTTCACCGCCAGGTCCGGCGGATGGTCACGCAGATCATCGATCAGCCGCTCGTGGTCATCGAAAACGCGCAGGCTCACTCCGGGCAGGGCCGCCAGCACTCGCTTGGCCTCCTCCGCCGCCGCCAGCTCCTCGGGGCCGATCCGTCCGTAGGGGCCGTAGGCGTAGGGCAGACGCGGGTCCCCGAAGAGGAGGCCGAGACGCAGTCCAGTCAGTTTGTTCACGGCGGGCGACCTCAGCAGTTGGGTCAGCAATCGCGTGTATGCGCTATCCTGAGTCTAGTCGTGCCTCGCCTCGTTCGAGCCAGGTGTTATGCTACCCGCGGCGGCTTTGCTCGACGGTAGACGAAGCGTCCGCTCAAACGTTTATAAAACCCTCTTGGGAGCCAGCAAGGATGACGCGAAGCCCCCGCCGCGCTGACCGCACTTGGCTGTTCAGCCTCTCTGCCATGCTGCTCCTCGCCTATGCCGTAACACCCGCCAGCCAAGCCGCGGATCAACTCGCGGATACGATCGAGACCATCGCCCCGTCCGTGGTTGGCGTGGGCACCCATGCGCCGACCCGCAACCCGCGGGTCGATTTCCGCGGCACCGGCTTCGTGATCGCGGATGGCAAGGCAGTGCTGACCAACCAGCATGTACTGCCCGAGCGCCTGGATGAGGAACGGCGCGAACAACTGATCGTGCTGGTTGGTGAACCGGGCTCGCCGGAGGTCCGTGCCGCGGAGACGGTGGCCCACTCCCGGGCCCACGACCTCGCCATTGTGCGCATCGACGGCGATCCGTTGCCGGCACTGAGCCTGGGCAACCCCGACGATCTGCGCCCCGGCAACCAGGTGGCCTACACCGGGTTCCCCATCGGCATGGTCATCGGCTTCTACCCCGTCACGCACACCGCGATCATCTCGGCCCGCACCCCGCTGGCCCTGCCCGCGCAGCGCGATGACCAGCTCGATCCCGGCCAGGTCGCCCGTCTGCGCCGCGAGCAACCGCCGATGGTCTTTCAGCTCGACGGCACCGCCTACCCGGGCAACAGCGGCAGCCCGGTCTACGATACGGCCACCGGGCAGGTCTATGCGGTGCTCAACAAGGTCTTTGTCCAGGGCGGGCGCGAGGCGGCCGTACGCGAGCCCAGCGGCATCAGCTACGCCATCCCGCTGGATCTGGCCGCGCCCCTGCTCGAAGAGTACGAGCGGAAATTCCGCTAAGTCGCCCCGGTGTCGCTGCTGCGCTGGAAGAAAAAGCCGCCCGACGGTTCGTCAGCTGACGAGCAGCCTCGTGGCGTTTCACTGGATCGGGAGGCCAATGAGCGCCTGGAGCAATGGTCCCGCGCCGTGCGCCGGGTGCGCATCTCCCGCTCGCTGCTCAGCCTGGCCTGGACCGCCGGCCCGGTCACCGGCCTGGGGCTGACCGGCGGCTACTGGGTGGCCTACGGTCATCCCCCCCACACCCAGCTGCTGATCTACTTCACGACCTTCACCATCCTCTCCGGCCTGATCGGCCTGCTGGCCAAGATCGTATACGACAGCACCTGGGGGCCGGCCCAGGAACGCGCCCAGGCCGATGTATCCAGCACCATCGATCACCTCGGCGACCTGATCCTGGCCAGCCGGGATCTTCATGTGGCCGGCCTCAGCGGCCAGGCGCGGCGCAGCGAAGCAGCCCGCCAGCTCCTGCGCCGGGTTGACCTCTCACCGGCCGGGATCGGCCTGGCCTGCCAGGACCTCACCGGCGATCGCCAGCTCGGCGAGGTCCTCGCGCGTATTGAGAGCTACCGCCGCTCGGGCCTGTTCACCCGCATCCGGGACCTCAACGCCCAGCACGAGGAACTCTTCGATACCGCGTACCAGCAGATCCGGCCGGAGGCCCCACTGGCCGCCAGCGCCCTGCGCGAGCGCTTCCTCGGTGAAGTGCCCCAGCTGCGAGCCGGCATCGCGCGCAACGAGGCCTTTATCGAACGCGTACTGGCGGGTTTCGAGGAGGATAACCCGCTGCTGATCACCATGGGCGACGTGGAGGACATGCTCGGGTTGGCCTTCGAGCTGATCAACGGCCGCGAGATCCCCATCCTCACGTTCACCTACCGCGGGCGATGGCAGCTTGCCCGCGCCCTGGAGACCCTGGAGACCGCACGCAGCCGCTATCGCCTGGCCCAGGCCGCCAGCGACAACCGCATCCGCGCACTCGCCGCCTGGCTGATCGAGGCCGACGCCCTGCCCTACGAGCTGGTCCCCGAAGAGTTGCCTTCCAATAAACTGCTGGAACGCGTCATGGCCGCCATGGACGACCTGCAGATGCGCATCGACCGTCTGCAGGCCCTGGAGCAACGCCGGGCCCTGGACCGGGCCAGCCGCGAGCGCCTGGCACGCACCGCGGACACCCTGGGCACGGCGCTGTCGCTGTACCGCTCGGCCCGAGAGGCCCTGGTCACCCTAGGCACTGCCCACGCGGAACTGCTTAAGGCCACCGAGCGCTGGAACGACCTTGCCGGAACCCTGCCCGGGGATCCGCAGCGACTGCGCACCAGCCGGGGCGGCCGGGGCCTGCGCATCGTCGAGCGGACGGTCGCCCTGGACGAGGACGCCCGGCAGACCGTCTGCCAGCAGATCATGCGTCACCTGCGCGACGAAGGGCTGGAGTGGTTGCGCAGCGACGCGCAGCCCCGCCGCCCCCGCGAGCAGGTGCGCGATCTGACCCCCCACCGAGCCCGGCACCTGGCCGTTGAGACCGCGCTGGCCCTGGAACCGCACATCCAGCTCTCCCGGCCCGAGGTCCAACGCGGCCTGGGGGCCACCAACGCGAGCTACCTTGGCGGCCTCGAGCCGGGCATGAGCGCCCGGGAGAAACGCGACCTCGGCGAGGCGATGGCCGCCAGCGTCGAAGAGGACCTGAGCCGCTCCGCTGAGCAGCTGGCACTTGCCCTGGTCCGCCACTACCACGTGGAACTCACCGAGGACGGGAGGCGGTTCCTGACCGAGACCTACGGCGCCCGCGAGCGGGTTCTGGCGACCATCTCCCGCGGGCAGCAGCTCAGCGAGCAGGCCAGCCAGGTGAGCCTGCTCAGCCGCCGCCCGACGCCGGTGCCGCTGCCCCGGCGCGACTGGTACCGCAGCCTCGTCCGCGCCCGACGCGCACTGCGCCGCTAGGCGCGGCGATACGGCGCACGGGGGTGCGCGCCTGCGTCCCGGCCACCCCCTGCAACACCATTGAATTCCTGAGCCAAACTGGGAGGAGTGCCGTGTGTCCGGCCTCCGGAACCGGGTCGCCCAGACAGACATCATGGAGTCGTGTCGATGAAATGGGTAGAACAACGACTTGGTCGACGAATCCGTCGCGGGACCCTGGAGCTGCGCTATGACGACGGAGAGCAGTGCGCCTACGGGGACGGCGGCCCGCCGCACGGGGTGATGCACATCCATCGCCGGCGCACCCTGCGGCGCATCGCCCTCGATCCGGAGTTCATGCTCGGCCAGACCTACATGGACGGCGACTGGAGCCCCGGTGAAGGCGGGCTGCTCGGCGTCCTCGAGGTGCTGCTGAACAACTTCCCGCCACCACGCGCCCGCGGCGTCAAGGCCTGGCTGCTGTGGGCCGCGCGCCCGCTGCAGCAGTGGAACCGAGCGGCCGCGGCGCGGCGGAACATCGCCTCCCATTACGACCTGGACGACTGGCTGTTCCAGAACTTCCTGGACGCCGATATGCACTACTCCTGCGCCTACTTCGAGGATCCGGACATGGACCTCGAGTCGGCGCAGCGCGCCAAGGCCGCCCACATCCGCCGCAAGCTGTGCCTGCGGCCCGGCGACCGCGTGCTCGATATCGGCTGTGGCTGGGGTTCGATGGCGATCCACCTGGCCCGCCATGAACAGGTCGAAGTGGTGGGCCTGACCCTGTCGAGCGAGCAGCAGCGCCTGGCGCAGGAACGCGTCCGGCAGGCGGGCGTGGCCGACCGCGTCGAGATCCGGCTGCAGGACTACCGCGACGTGACCGGACCGTTCGAGCGCATCGTCAGTGTCGGCATGTTCGAGCACGTGGGGGCGCCCTTCTACGACACCTACTTCGACACCATCCGCCGACTGCTCACCGAAGACGGTGTGGCACTGGTCCACAGCATCGGGCGCTTCAATCCGCCCGGCGTGACCAACCCATGGATCCGGCGTTACATCTTCCCCGGCGGCTATATCCCGGCCACCTCCGAGGTCATGAGTTCGGTGGAGCGCGTGGGCATTCGCACCACGGACATCGAGGTCCTCCGGCTGCACTACGCCTACACCCTGGCCAACTGGCAGGCACGCTTCCAGCGCATCCGCGGACGCGTGGCCGCCGCCAAGAGTGAGTCGTTCTGCCGCATGTGGGAATTCTACCTGGCGGTCAGCGAAGCCGCCTTCCGCTGGCGCGGCATGATGGTCCTGCAGCTGCAGCTGGCGCGGCAGCAAGACGCAGTGCCTTTGACACGCGATTACCTTTACAGTGGGGAGCGCGAAGAGCGCCGATGGCCGGAGCCATCGCGGATTGCAAGCTGAGCCGTTCCCGTCGATCGGCCGGGCGCGGGGCCGGCGGCGGCGGACCATCCGCCCCAGGAGGCACGCACCATGCCCGCAACGATTGCCAACATCCTGTCCGATCAGGAGTTCTTCGAGGGGCTGGAGCGCGCCCACGTGGAGTTCCTGGCCGAATGCGCCAGCCCTCGCACCCTGGAGCGGGATGAGGTGCTGTTCCGCCACGGCGACGCCGCGCGCGCCTTCTACCTGATCCGCTCCGGTGATGTCGTGCTCGAGGTCCCGGCGATCAGCGGGCCCACGCTGGAGGTCCAGCACCTGGGGGCCGATCAGATCCTTGGCTGGTCCTGGCTGATTCCCCCGTACCGCTGGAATTTCAACGCCCGCGCCGAGGATAAAACCGAATTGCTGGAGTTCGACGGCGCTGCAATCATCGCGCGCTGCGAGGCGGATCCGGCTTTCGGATATCAGATTCTGAAACGCTTTTCGGCGCTGATGTCGAAACGATTGGATGTGGCAAGAGAGCGCATGATGGATCAGTGGAACCCCCCGGGTTTCGCCTAACATCCTGTTGCACAAAGGCAACCGATGGGCCGCGCGCAATGGTGGTTACCCGCGGGAATCAACAGGGGGCGGCCCGGAACTGCGGTTTGCGGAGGTTATCGCTCCTCGGTATTGTAACGACGGGCCGGGGGTATGATTCGCCCTGATCGGGCTTTTTCATGGAGGTGTCCAGAATGAGCGAGGACATGAACGACAAATCGACCAAGAAAACCTCGGAAACGAGCACCAAGAGCAGCACCACCAAATCCACGGGTAGCACGGCCAAGGCCGGCACCACCAAGTCCGAGAGCGCCAAGTCCGAAGCTGCCAAGTCCGGCACGGTGGAGACCGCTGCCGAGCAGGGCAGTGCCGGCAAGGGCACGAGCAGCACTGCCAGCAGCAAGGCGAGCAGCTCCGCCTCGACCACCAGCAGCTCCACAACGGCGAGCTCGGCGGCTTCCGATTCCGGCAAGAGCAGCAGCGATAGCGCCGAGGCCTTCCTCGGCAACTCCGGGCTGCCGCGCCACTTCGCTGCCGGCCTCTCCTACGTCGGCGGTCCCGTTACGGGGGCGATCTTCCTGCTGCTCGATCGCGCGGACCCGTTCGTGCGCTTCCATGCCGCACAGTCCCTGGCGATCTCCGCGGTCATCGCCGTGGTCTGGATCTGCGTGGCGATCCTCAACGCCGCCTTCGCCGGCATGCCCCTGGTGTTCTGGGTGGGTCTGATCGGCCTGCTGTTCATGGCCTTCAACGCCTTCCAGAGCAAGGATTGGGAGGTGCCAGTGCTCGGTGAGTACTCGCAGAAGCTCTCCGACAAGGTGTCGCCGGACGACGAGGGCAAGTAAAACGCTCTCATCTGTCTTAAGGCATCCGGTCGCCTTCCGCCGGCCTCAGGCCGGCGGAAGGTTTTTAGACCCTCTCGTTTCTTAAAGAGCGGCTATACTCCTTCGTTGAGGCGGTTGCGGGGACCGCCGCGACTCGGCCCGCAGGCCGAGGACTGACGTGGGGGAGCAGGCCGTGGGGCTGGAGCAGCTTTATAAGGACCTTATTCAGTACCTGCGTGCGATCTGGCATCGCCGCTGGTGGATCGTTCCGTTCGCCTGGGTCATCTGCCTAAGCGGCTGGACCTACATCCACACCCTCCCCGACGTCTACCAGTCCTCCAGCCGCGTCTACGTCAACACCCAATCCGTGCTCGACCCGCTGCTGCGCGGCATGACCGTCCGCCCGGACACCGATCAGCGCATGCGGATGATGTCCGCAACCCTGCTGAGCAACGACAACCTTCGTGACATCGCCCGGCAATCGGATCTGGACGTCCTCCTCGGCCAGGACAACGAGCAGGCCCTGATCAACACACTGCGTGGTGGGATCCAGCTGCGCAGCCAGGGGCGTGACAACATCTACACCATCTCCTTCTCGCACCGGGACCCGGAGGTCGCCTACCGCGTGGTGCGCGAAACCTCCAACCTCTTCATGGAACGGGGCCTGGGAGACTCGCGTACCGACTTGCTCAGCTCCCAGAGCTTCATCGAGCGGCAGCTAGGGCGCTACGCCCAACTACTGCGTGACAAGGAGGAGGAGATCGAAGCCTTCAAGCGGGAGCATGTCGCCCTGCTCAGCGCCGGCGGGAACTACTACGCACGGCTGGAACGGGCCCGCGAGGTGCTGGCGCAGACCCGCCTGGAGCGCGAGGAGCACCTGCGCCGGGTGGAGACCCTGCAGGCGCGCCTGGACGAGGGGCGCAGCTCGCTGCCATCCGACAGCAGTTTGAGCGACCCCCGCCTGGATGAAAGGATCAGCCGCCTGCATTCGCAACTGGATGAGATGCGCCGGCACTTTACCGACTCGCATCCGGACGTCGTGCAGACCCGGCGCATCCTCGAAGACCTGGAGGAGGAGCGGCGCAATAGCGTCGAGCTCGCCATGAGCGAGGGCGGCCTGGAGCTCTCCGGCATCGACACCCCGGTGCGCCTGGCCCTGGCCGAGGCCGAGAGCCAGGCGGCCGCCATGGACACCCGTGTGCGTGAGCACGAGCGCCGTGTGGCCAACCTGAAAGAGCTGGTGGACCAGGTACCCGCCATCGAGTCCCGATACAACGCCCTGACGCGGGACCACGAGGTCCTGCAGCAGAGCTACCGGCAACTGCTCAGCACCCGGGAACGGGCGGTGCTCACCGGCACCGTGGAGACCGAGACCGCGGCGGTGGACTTCCGGGTCCTGGAGCCCCCGCAACGACCCAGCAGCCCCGCGGCCCCGGACCGCCCCCTGCTCGCCAGCGGAGTTCTCCTGCTCGGCCTCGGTGCAGGGTCCGGCGTCGCTTTCCTGATCTCGCAGATCCGCGGGACGTTGGCCTCACCGGCACAGCTAGCTGCGCTGACCGGGCGCCCGGTGCTCGGGGTGGTCAGTCGCGTCCGCACCCCCACCCGATACCGCCGTCAGCGCCGGGAGATCACCGTCTTCACCCTGGCACTTATCGGACTGATGATCGCGTTCTTCGGTGCCCTCAGCCTCTACAGCGGGGGGGGGTTGGGCGGGCTGATCGGCTAGTCGCGGCCTGCTGCAGCCGCGCCACCAGCACCGGGATGCGCTCGGCCCAGCTGTTCCGCCGGGCATATGCCAGGATCGCCGCATGATCCCACTCCCGGCTCAGCGCATCGAGGATGGCCCGGCGCAGGGCTGGACCATCTCCAAACGGTACCAGCTGGCCCAGGGTGTCGCTGGAGACGACCTCGCGATTCCCGCCGACATCAGTGGCGACCACCGGCAGGCCGCAGGCGAAGGCCTCCAGAAAGACGTTCGCCCACCCCTCGAAACGGGTCGGCAGGACGAACAGATCGGCCGCGGAATAGCAGTGGCGCAGCCGCTTGGGCGGAACAGGGCCCGTGAACACCACCCGGTCGGCCACCCCTTTTTGCTCCGCCAGCGCCCGCAGACGGCCCTCGTCGTTGCCATCCGGGCTGCCCCCGCCCACCGCCAGGTAGTAGAGATCCGGCTGCTCCTGGAGCATCTGCGGTAGCTGCTCGATGACCCGGTGGAAGCCCTTGCGCTCGTTGAGCGTCCCCACCGTGATCAGCACCCGGGCATCGGGCGGGATACCCAGCGCCTGACGGGAAGCCCACCGGTCCTCCGGATAAAAGAGGTCGAGGTTGATCCCGTTGGGCACGACTTCCACCGAGATGCGATCAGGCTCCATGCTTAGCGCAACCTGGCGCAGCGAGTCGCAGACCGAGAAGACCCGAGCCGCCCCACGCAGCGCTCGGCGGGCCTGATACCGCGCCAGCCGGGTGCGCGAGATACGCAGGATGGTCCCACGCAGCGTGATGGTGTAGGGGCAACCGAGCCACCGGGCAACCAGCCACGCCGCTACGCCATCGGGGTAGATAAAATGCGCATCGATCAGATCCAGCTGCCCGGCGCGACGCAGCCGCCGCAGGGTCGGCAAGACCCCGAGCGCCTGAAACAGCCCGTCCAGGCTCTTGAACACCCCGGGGATGCAGAGAAAGCGGGGGTGATGGACGTCGATCCCCTCGCGCTGCTCGTGGCGCGGCACCCGGGGCCGGAACCAGGGCCGCCAGTAGCGGATCAGTCCCTCCCCGGGGAACCAGGGCACCGGCGCCACCACCACCAGGGGCAGGTGCCGGGCAACGCGGGCCATCCGCTCCTGGACGAATACGCCGAAGGTCGGCTGCGCCGCGTTGGGGTAGACCCGGGTGAGCACGACAATCCGCGGGCCCGCAACCGCATCCGGGCCGGAAGGCTCCTGCACAGACCTAGGCCCCCGCCACGACATGTCGCTGATTCCTTTCGTCCACCGCCTCCAGGACCCGGCGCGCGTTATCGACCCAGCGATATCCCCCTTGCTCGATGCGCGCCGCAGCCCCCTCGCCCAGCGAGTGCCGCGCCTCTGCATCGTCAAGCAGTTGCGCCAGGACCGACCCTAACGCCTCCCAGTCTTGCGGCGGGAACAGTCGACCACTGACGCCCTCCTCGATCACCTCGCGGATATTGGGCCGATCAGGCGCCACGACGGCCCGTCCGATGGCCAGGTACTCGAAGAGCTTGATGGGGGAAGCGTAGCTGGTCACATCCGGCTGCACGGCGATGTCCAGCGCCGCCAGGTGCGCCGGGACCTCCTCCTGAGCCACCGCCCCGGTAAAGATCACCGCCTCTTCGATCCCCAGGGCCCGGGCCTGACGCCGCAGGGCGGGGACCGCCGGCCCGTCGCCGACGATCAGCACGCGCTCGGTGGCCCCACCCCGCAGGCGATCGGCCATGGCCGTGAGCAGGCCATCGACCCCGTGCCAGGGCCGCACCCAGCCAACGAACCCCACCACCCGGCACCCCTCCAAGCCATACCGCCTGCGCACGGACGAACCGTCCACCGCTGGATGGAACCGCCGGCTGTCGACCCCGTTGGGCATAACCAGCAGTTTCCCCCGCGGGACCCCGCGGCTGGCGAAGATCTCCGCCATGGAATGGCTCACCACCACGGTTCGGGTCGCTTCGCGACAGAGCCAGTCCTCCATCCGCTGCGCCGGGCCGCGCAGCACAAGATCACCGTGCTCCTGCAACTCCAGGCTCAGCGGGGCATTGACCTCAAGCACCAGCGGGCGCCGGATCCACCGGGCCACCAGCAAACCGGCGCAAGAGAAGAGCGCGTAACGCTCATAGATCAGATCCGGACGTCGGGGCAGGCAGCGCAGGAGCAGCATGAGCGCTGCCGGCACGTTGTAGGCCAGGGCGAGCACCTCATAGAGCCAATGGGGGATCCGCCGGCCGGCCAGGGTCGGGGTGGCATCGGCGTCCTCGACACCCGACTTCGCACCGTCGGTCGCCTGCCCCTTCGCCGCCGACGCCGGCCGGCTATCCCGGGCTCGCCGGCGCCGGGCGGGACCGGGCTCGACCACATCCACCCGGTGCCCAAGGGTTCGGAAGGCCTCGATCAGGGCTTGGATGTGGACGCCCTGGGCATCCTCGGCCCGGGTGCGGTGGTGGTAGAGGATCCTCACACTCGACATTCCTTGTTGGCTGCAGCCCGATGTGCCCGAATGCCTGCGTACCTCAGCGCTCCAGAGACCTGCGCAGGAACGACTCGAACATCAGCAGCGCCCACAGGGGGCGGGCGTGGTTGCGCCGCCCCGATTGATGCTCATCGAGCAGCACCTGGAGGCGGGTAACGTCAAAGAAGCCGCTATCGGCCAGCCGCTCGCCAAGGAGTGCCTGGCGCAGCGGGGCCCGCAGCGGTCCGCGGAACCACTCCGCCACCGGCAAATCGAACCCCTGCTTACGCCGGTAGAGGATCTCTCTGGGTAAGCGATCCTCCACCGCCCGCTTGAGCAGCCACTTCCCCTGCCCCTCGCGGATTTTCCAGTCCGTTGGCAGCCCACCGGCCCACTCCACTAGGGTGTGATCGAGCAATGGCGCGCGGACCTCCAGGCCATGGGCCATGCTCGCGCGATCCACCTTGGTCAGGATGTCCCCGGGCAGCCAGGTCTTTAGATCCAGGTACTGGACGAAGGCCACCGGATCGTGGCCAGGGGCATCCGCGGCGTGCCGGCGCAGCACCTCCACGGCGTGGTACCCCTGCAGCTCGGTGTGCAGTTGATCGGAGAACAGCTGTTGACGCTGCGCATCGTCCACCACTGCCACGCTGCGCAGATAGCCTGCCACCGGGTCCGCAGCCAGGGCCTCGAAGGTGGCCTTGGCCCGAACGACCTGAGGCGCCCAGTCGGCCTTCGGATACCAGCGCGCCAATGGCGCGAAGAGCCGGCGGCGCAGTGGCCCCGGCAGCCGATCACGGACCCGCGCCTCGCGGGCGTACCCCCGGTAACGTCGGTATCCGGCCAGCACCTCGTCGCCGCCATCCCCGGAGAGCGCAACCGTGACGTGCTGCCGGGCCACCCGGCTGACCTCGTAGGTCGGCAGCGCCGAGGGGTCAGCAAAAGGCTCATCGAAGAGCAGCGCCAGTTCATCAAGGAGTTCAAAACGTTCCGGGCTCAACTCGTAGAGGTGGTGGTTCAGCCCCAGGTGCGTGGCCACGCTGCGGGCGTGATCCGCCTCGTTGTAGCGGGGGTCCCCGAAGGCGATGGAGCAGGCATCCACGGGCTGCCCGCCGAGTTCACTCATCGAGGCGACCACGGCGGATGAATCCACCCCCCCCGACAGGAAGGCGCCCAGGGGGACCTCGGATTCGAGGCGCACGGACACCGCCTCGCGCAGCCGATCACGCATCTCCTCGACGGCCGAATCGGGACTCAGCTCGGAGTCGCCTGTAAACCGCGGCGACCAGTAGCAGCGCGGCTGCGCAAACCCAGCACCACGCCGGAACGTGAGCGTGTGCCCCGGCGGGAGCTTGCGCACCGCCGCGAAGATACTCTGCGGATCCGGCACGTAGCCGTAGGCGAAGTACGCCTCTACGGCAGAGGCGTCGAGATCCCGCGGCAGATCGGGACAGGCGAGCAGCGCCTTGATCTCCGAGCCGAAGAGCACCCGCCCATCGGCCAGTTCGGCGTAGCAAAGCGGCTTCTTGCCCAGTCGGTCACGCGCGAGGAAGAGCGTCTGCTCCCGACCATCCCAGACCGCCAGGCTGAACATGCCCCGGAAGTGCTCGACACACGCCTCCCCCCAAGCCTCCCAGGCGTGGACGATGACCTCGGTGTCACAGCGCGTGCGGAAGTGGTGCCCCAGCCCCTGCAGTCGCTCCCGCAGGTAGGCGTGGTTGTAGATCTCGCCGTTAAAGACGGTCCAGACCCGGCCGTCCTCGTTGGTCAGCGGCTGCTGACCGTCGGCCCGGTCGATGATCGACAGCCGCCGGTGCCCCAGGGCGATACCGGGCTCACAGTGCACCCCGGCGGCGTCAGGCCCCCGGTGGCTGAGGGTATCGGTCATGCGCCGGATCAGGGCCTCCTGCCCCGGATCTCCCCCGTCGCGACCACGATCCAGAATGCCGGCAATCCCACACACCGCAGATCAGTCCTTTCCAGCCAACGGGAGACGTTCCGGCGCGGCGGGCAGCAGCTCACGGTAGAGTCCCTCGTAGGCGGCCACCATCGTCTCCAGCGAGAAGTGCGCCACGGCCCGCTCCCGGCCAGCGCGCCCTTCGTTGCGGCGGCGCTGCGCATCGATCAGATACCCTTCGAGCACCTCACTGAGCCGCTCCGGATCCTGAGGGGGGATGAGGGTACCGGTGACGCCGTCCCGAACCAGTTCCGGCACCCCGCCCACCCGCGAGGCAACCACCGGCAGGCCGCTGGCCATGGCCTCGAGGACGGTTACCGGGATGCCTTCCGCCAGCGACGGGAGCACGAAGACGTCGAATCCCGCCAGGCGCTCGGCGACTGCCGCAGAGTTGCCGGCGAACTCGACCTGCGCGGCGATGCCGAGCTCGCCGGCCAGGGCCCGCAGGGCGTCTGCCTCCGGGCCAGCGCCGATCAGCACCAGGCACGTAGCCGGGGATGCCGGGGCACGCTCCAGTAAGCGCGCAAAAGCGCGGATCAACGTGGCCTGATCCTTGACCGCGCACAGACGCCCCACCGTGCCAATAACCAGAGGCGCCGCATCTTCCGATCCCGAAGCCGCTTGCGCATCGCTCACCCGGTAACGACGGGTGTCCACCCCGTTGTAGATGTGGCGGACCCGCTGCCGAGGCACACCCACCCGCTCGATCAGGTACTCCGCCAGATGGTGGGAGACCGTCACGTGTCGGTGAACCCAGGGGCTCAAACCCCGGCGCAGCCACCGGTAGCGACGACGGGTGCCGTCGAGATCGGTGATATTCCAGCCGTGTTCGGCGTGCACCCGGGCGGGGACCCCGCTGAGCGCGGCAACGGGCTGACACTCAAGGGCGGCGAGATTGGAGGTGTGTACGACATCCGGGCGGAGCTGACGCAGCAGGCGGTAGAGCCGGGCCAGGGTGCCGAGCCCCCACCCCGGCGATCGGTGCAGGGCGTACACCGGGACCTCCGGCGGCAGGCGGCGGCGGAAGTCCTCATCGTAGTCGGCCAGACAGACCAGGGCGTGCCGGTATGAGTCTGGGGCGCTGTTGCGCACCAGTTCCACGAGGATGTTCTCCAGCCCTCCGACATCCAGGCGATAGAGGATATGCAGCACCAGCGGCCGCGGATCCCGCCCATCCCTCGCCAAGTGTTGGCCCTCAACACTCAATGCTGCTGCACCTGCTCAAGGGTATCCAGCACCTGGGGCAGCGCCTGCTCGGCGTACCGCCGCAGGGCTGGCTCCACCTCCGCGGGATCGGAGTCATACCGCGCGTAGAGGATGAGCAGCGCGGCGTCATCCCGACCGCCGAACAGCCTCGACAGGGACTCGCGGAACTTGACCTCGTGGGCGCTGCGCGTCAGATGCCCGTCCACCCAGTACCAGCGCCAGACCAGCAGCCGCTCGCCCGGGCCGGAGAGCTCATACCGAGCGGGCCGGGGCCAGCCGTCCACGTCACCGCGGCCGCTGGCCCGACGGCTCCAGCCGTCGCGATCGCGCCCATCCAGCGTGTTCTCCCAGCCGACCATGCTGCCGTGGCGGTGCTGCTCTCGGTAGTAACCCACGTGGATGCCCACCGGGATCCCCTCCTCATCGACGAAGCCCCCCGACACCGTCTCCCGCGCGTGGCGATAGCCTGGTACCCAGGCATTCACCTCGACCGGTTCCCAACCGGGGGCGGCCCAGCCGTCGGCCTGCAGCCCGCTCACAGCGCCCAGATCACGCTCATGCATCCAGTGCGCATACAAGGGCCCGGCGCCCACCAGGGCGACGCCGGTCAGGGCCACCAGCCACAGCCGGCCACCGGCGCGGGCTGGCACCGGGCCTTCAACGGCCACCACATCGTCGGCGGCCGGAGCACTCCGCCGCCGTTGTGCGGCTCCCGGACCGTCCTCCCGCCAGAAGGTACCGATCCAGAAGAGCAGCGCGATGACGAAGCCAAAGAAAATCCAGCCATAGACAAGGTGGTCGACCCCGGCAGCCAACTCCATATCACTGAGATGGCCAATCATCACGATCAGGTAGGCGCGCAGGCCGTTGGCGATGATCGGCACCAGCGCCGAGGCAAGGACAAACAGCAAGCGACGCATCCAGCTGCGGTAGACCAGGTAGGCGTAGAGCGTACCCAGGGCCAGGGTGGCGATCAGGTAGCGCACGCCACTGCACGCCTCAACCACTGACCAGCGACCGGTGGGCAGTTCGAAGTTGAGCCCTTCCCGGTAGACGGGGATACCAGTCATCTGCACCGCCCAGACCGTGAAATCGGCGGTGACATCCATCAGCGGCGGCACCAGAAAGTCCCCAAAGGGCACCGCGAAGAACAGGTAGGCCAAAGGGAAGACCAGGATCCAGGCCACCCCATTGCCCAAAAACAGCCAGACCAGTGCCGGGACCAGCAGGACGGCGGCGAAGTGCCGGACCGTATCCACATCCACCAGGGCGCCGAGGACCCAACCGAGCACCAGCCCCAGGACCGGCAGCAGCGCCACGGGCTGAACCTGGGGCACCACCCGGGCCAGCTCGTGACGGAGCCGGAAGACCAGGAACAGCACAATGGGCACGATCAGAAAGCCGTGGGCGAACGTCTCCGAGCGCGACCAGATCCCGACGATGGACTGGTACGTAGGGAAGAACGCCACCGCCAGGACCAGCCCGGCCACCGCCAGCGCCGCCAGGTGCCCCTTCCAGGCCGAGCGCTGGCCCGCCACGACTGTGGAGACCGTCTCACCGTCCATGGCTCACCCCCACGGCGGACGCTTCCTCCATGGGCACGCCGGCGCGCTTCCCGCCGGCCAGCAGCTGATCCAGGCGCGTCAGCTGCCGCTCCCAGGTATAGTCATGCAGGATGCGCTGGCGCGCTGCCGCGCCGATCCCCTCACCGGCTTCAGCCAACTGGCGGCAGACGGCCTCAGCCATCGTCCCGGGCTCGGCGGCCGCGCGGACCACCTCGGCGTCCAGATCCACCTGCAGCCCCTCCAGCGCCTCCGGCGAAGCGATCACCGGCCGTGCCAGCGCCATGGCCTCGAGCACCTTGTTCTGGATACCCCGCGCCACCCGCAGCGGCGCCACGGCCACGGCCGCATGCCCGATCCACGGCCGCACGTCATCGACAAAGCCCGTCACCGTGACGCCGGGCTGCCCGTTGAGGGCAGCCAGCGCGGGGGCCGGACGGCTGCCAACGACATAGAAGTGGGCCGCCGGCTCCTGCGCCCGCACCCGCGGCAGGACCTCCCGGGCAAACCAGCAGGCGGCGTCGACGTTGGGCCAGTAGTCCATGGCCCCGGTGAGCACCAGCGGCCGCTGGCCCTCGGGGTATGGACTCGGACCGACCGCCGCCGGATCGAAATACCCCGTATCCACCCCGTTGCCCATGGGCACGACGGCAGCTGCCGCCTCCGGGGCCAGGCCGCGAAACGCCTCCGCCTCCGACGGCGAGACGAAGACGCTGGCATCGCTGACCGCGGCCAGACGCCGCTCATAGTCCAGCAACCGCCTCGCCTCCCGCGCGAAGACCGAAGCCATCGGCCACGCCCGCCGCTGGGCGTACTGCCGCCACTTGTCCGAGTCGATATCAACAAAATCGACCACCCGCACCGGCCCGTCGTCTCCCTCGCGCAGGTACTGCCCCATGGACGAGGAGAACACCACCACCGCGGTGAGCGGGACCTCGTCGTGGACCCGGCGGACCCAGCGGGCCAGCCCCCGGTCCCGGTACCAGGGCAGCGTCAGCGGCTCGCCGCTGAGCAGACCGCTCAGCGCCCGCAACTGGGCCCGGCGGCGGGGCAAAGGGCGGGCGCAGACATCCGCGCAACACGCCTGTACCTGCTCCAGGTACGGCCAGTCCGCCGGATCGTCGACGAAGGTCCCCAGGTGCACCCGGTGGTGGCGGGCCAGGTGGTGCAGGACATGGTAAGAGCGGATCTTGTCGCCCTTGTTCGGCGGCCACGGCAGCCGATGCACCAGAAAGAGGATATCCCCCACGCCCCCTCCTCAACCGAGATTGCGGACCACCAGCGGTCCGAGTCGATTGGCCACCGCCAGGGGCAGCCGCTGCCAGATCCGGATGGCCCGCTGATAGCGGGGGTTGAGCGGATTGTGATCCGGCACATCCGGTCGTTTGTAGAGCCGATACTCGTAGCTCAGCCCCTGGGGCTCGAACCCCCAGTTGCGCTTGAAATGATAGGCGCCGGTATCGCGTTTGCTGCGCCCAAAATCGAAAAGCTGATACCCCTCGGCGCAGGCCCGCCGCATGACCTCCCAGTAAAGGAAGTCGTAGCCGGCCACCTCGCGCGCCTCGGCAAGCCCGCCGCCGTAGTAGGGGAGCACCTCGTCGCGGAAGTAGAAGTTGAGCACACTGGTCACCGGGCGGCCCTCGCGGCTGACGGTTAGCACCCGGCAGTCGTCGCCGAAAACCTCGGCGAGGGCGTGGAAGTAGCGGCGCGGGAAGACCGGGGTCCCCAAGCGGTGGACGCTGCGCGCGTAGATCGCATGGAAGCGATCCAGGTCCGTCTCCCACTCTGCCTGCAGCCCAGCCTTGATGCCTTGGCGGACCATACGCCGCTGCTTGCGCGGGATGGCCTGAAAGTTCGCGTCCTCGTCCGGCTCCATCGCCTTGCGAAAGGTGACGTAGAGGTCGTCCCGGCGTGGCCAGTCGGTATGCACCGCGGCGCGGTGGCGGTACTCCAGGTGCGCGACGCCCAGGGATTCCGCACACCGCTGCGCCTCCTCATCCAGCGCGGCGCGCGCCTCCTCGTCCGCTGCAGCCACGCCCCCGTAGACACAGAAGGGGGTGGAGACTAGGGCGTCCCCAAAGAGCCAACTGCGCACCCGGGCCAGCGGCAGGACCCCCACCACCTCGCCGTCGCGCTCGGCAAAGAGGTACTGCGTGGCATGACCAAAGACCTCCCGGAGCACCCGCGCCCAGCCGCTGCGATGGAAGAACGTGGCCTCGGCCGAGCGCAGTACGAAGGCATCCCAGCGGGCCTCGTCCCCGTCCTTCAACGCTGCTACGCGCACTGCCATTCGACACGCTCCTCCATGCTCAGCAGGGTCATACCGCCTGCGCGGCGACTTCCTGGCCCGCCGGCCAGTCCCGCGAGCCGGCCAACTCGGCGGCGAACACGCGATCGATGCGATCCCAAGGCAGATCCCGGAACAGGCTATGCAGCCGTTCCTCGGTGCGACCGAGATTCAGGTAGTGGCGGAAGCGGGTGCGCAGATCGATCCCGGGGATACGCGGCTGCCCGGGGTCCAGTTCCCAGGGGTGGATGTAGAAGACCGCCGGCTGACCCTCCACCTGGCTGATCCAACGCAGCGCGCCGCGCGATAGGCGATACGGCAGCAGGCGGAAGTACCCGCCACCGCCCGCCGGCAGATGCCGACCCAAGACCCGCAGCGTGGCCGGGGGGATCTCCAACAGCCCGGCGGGGCCGTCCGGCCAGTAGGCCTGCCGCGGCGCATCGGGCTCCCCGTAATGATCGTGACGGATGGGGTAGACGCTGGAACTGTAGCTATGTCCGGTCTCCAGCAGGATCTCGCGGGCCCAGGGGGTCCGGGGTCCAATAGAGAACGCCGGCGCCCGGTAGCCGGTCACGGCCACCCCGCCGATGTCCTCAAGCAGCTGCCGGGCCCGCAGCAGATCCTCGCGAAAGGCCGCCGGACCAATCTCCCAAACGCGCTCATGCCCGTGGCCGTGGCTGGCCAGCTCGTGCCCGGCGGCTACGATGCGTCGGACGATGTGGGGGTAGCGCTCCGCCACCCAGCCCAGGGTGAAGAACGTTCCATAGACCCCGTGATCGGCGCAGAGCTGCAGCAGCCGATCCATGCTCGCCTCGACCCGGCACGGCCAGCGATCCCACTGGTCACGGCGCACGTAGGGCGCCATGGCCAAAACCTGGAAATAGTCCTCAACATCCACGGTCAAGGCGTTGACCCGGACCGATCCACGGCCTTCCATCAGCCACTCCCCCCAGGGGCAGCGCCCCGGTTCCCTTGGAGCCCCCCGGCCACCTAGCGCCGGCATGGGTCATCCCTTAGTCCGTCTCGTTGCGTACCCCCAGCATGCGCTTGACGGTACTGCCGATTTGCCGGGCCAACCGGTAGTTGGAGACCAGGTAGCGCTCCATGCGCTCCAGGCGCTGGTCCAGTCGCTGCTGGTCCTCCCGGTGGACAGCCAGCCCTTGCTGCACCTGGCGATAGGTGAAACCCAGATAGCGCTCCAGGCGCTGCAGGCGCTGATCCAGGGTTGCCACCTCGACACCGGCTCCATTCCCGTTGGCCTCCCCCTGCCCGGCCACCGGCGCGGACTCCTGGTCCGAGGTGGCCTCGCCGAGGTCGGCCTCCACCTCGTCGATCACCGACTGGACCTCGCGCACCGAGAACTCGTGGCACTCCTCCAGATACCCCATCAACAGCAGCCGGTCGCACAGCGTATTGATCCGCCGGGGGATACCTCGAGTGTAGTCGTAGATCCGCTGCCAGGCGCCCTCGGAGAAGCTTGGGTCATCCGCCCAACCCACCTCCCGCAGGCGGTGCTCGATGTACGCCCGGGTGTCCTCCTCGTCCATGGGGCCGAGGTGGTAGGTCGCGATGACCCGCTGGCGCAGCTGCTGCATGTTCTCGCTGCGCATCAGGCGGCGGAACTCCGGCTGGCCGAGTAGGAAGCTCTGCAGCAGCGGTCCACCCTCCTCCCCCTGGAAGTTGGAGAGCATGCGCAGCTCCTCCACCGCCGCATCGCCCAGATTCTGCGCCTCATCGACCACCAGCAACGCGCGCTGGCCGCGGCCACGGATGCGGACCAGGAATGCCTCCAGGGCGCGCAGCTGATCAGCCTTGTGCTCCGGCGGGTTCTCGATGCCGAAGGCCAGGCAGACCAGGCGCAACAGGTTATCCGCGCTCAGACGCGTACTCACCAGGTGGGCGGCCACCAGCGGGCGGTCCACGATGCCGCCGAGCAGGCTGCGCGCCAGGGTGGTCTTGCCGGCCCCCACCTCGCCCGTGATGACGATAAAGCCCTCGCCCTGCTGGACCCCGTACTCGAGGTAGGCCATGGCACGGCGATGGCCCTTGCTGGCATAGAAGAACCGGGGGTCGGGGCTGAGGGCGAACGGCTTGTCGCGCAGACCGTAAAAGTCTTCGTACATAGGGGGCTCAGAACTCCATGGTCAGCCGGGCGCTGATTCGGTTCTCGCGGCGGCGCTCGCTGTCCTCATCTACCTGCTGGCGGCTTTGTCTGTGGCTAAAGTCGAGGTCGCCACTGGTCCGGCGTCCGATGGAGCGCGAGAGTCCCAGCGAGACGCGCCACTCGTCGGTTTCTCGCTCCTGTTCTGTAGTGTCACCACCGCGCTCAATTTGCTCAGTAGCCCCCTCCAGCCTTCGCGCAGTGCCGCGCAGATTGGCCTGCGTTCGCGCACCAAAGGCCCAGGTCCAGCTGCCTGTGACCCCCCAATCCCGATCGACCGAATCCTCTTCAAAGACGTCATCGTCAATGTCATCCGCATCCACAGTACTAACCAGATCGAAATCCCGATCCGTCTTGCGCCGGGAGACCTCAAGGCGAAACGTATTCGGCCCGGTTGAATAGTCCCAGCTGCCGCGCCAGACCTCGGTGAAACTGATTTGTTCTCGATCGGTCTCGCGGTCAACGATCTCGAAACCGACAGAACCGGGAGGGGAATCGTCAAAAGTCAATACCCCAATCTCGTCTATAGAACGCCCAAGGCCATCTGCCCGCGCCTCCGAGTACGAGAGACGCCAAGTTGAGCGTGGCGCCTGGTGAGTCAGGGTCAGCGACCGCTGCTCTCGGCGGTTGGTCTGGTCACGTTCGTCGATCTCATCCTTGAATTGCCCGTAACTCCCCTGCAGCTGCGTATTGCGGGTGATCCCCCAATCGGCGTTGACCCGCCAGCTCTGGGTATCCACCTGCGGCTGATCCTCCACTCGATTCCAGCCATCGCCGCCGGAGACGCTTGTGCGCAGCGAGGGTGTCACCTGGTAGCCCAGGGTGGCCTCGTTGAAGAAGCGATCCACCTTGGCCCGCTCGGGATCATCGAAGCGATCCCAGGTGCGCTCCGAACTGAGCTGCCAGAATGTCCGGCCGAACTGGGGACCGCTGTCGAGGCGGTACTGCGCGCGATGGACCTGCTGCGGCTGCCGATCCGAGCGATGGTAGCGAGCCTCGTCGAAGACGTAGCGCACCTCCTGATCCGCGAAGCGCCCAACCCGCCAGACCCAGTAGGGGCTGACGCGGTAACGGGTTGTCTCTTGTTGATCCCGCGGCGTCACCGGATCAAAGACAGACTCGGCCCGCACGCTGCGGCGGATCGATCCATCCACGAAGATGGACTCACTGACCAGTTCAGCATTGCCGCGGCCGGACAGGTTGTGGGTGCTGCGATCGCGGTCGCTGTCGTCCCAGTAGAAGCGGTTATCCCAGGAATAGCTCAGGTCCAGCTGCGCCCGGGCACCTTCGCCGGAGAGCGTAAAACTGGGCCGCAGCAGAGTGATGAAATCCGATTCTTCCGCTCCGCGCGGTGCGAAGCCGGCGTTGTCGGTCCACTCCTGGCCGACGGTCATGCGCGGGGTGAACGTCCACTCCGTGCTCGCCGAAGCCCCGTCCGAGACCAGCAGGAGCCCGGCAACGATACCGCCGGCAAGCGTCCGGGACCGCGGCCTAGCTCCCCTCAACGACACGGCCGCCGGATCCGGTTGCAGCGCCCCGCTGGACGTCACTGGCGTAGGCTCCGTACCCGCCATAGCCGCCGTAGCTATAGCCGCCGTAACCAAGTCCCCCGAGGCCCGTTGCCTTATTGAGCATGGTCAGCACCACGTCACAGCCTTCCAGCAACTCAGCGGCCCGGGTCACTGCGGTCTGCGCGGTGCTCTCGGCCTCGACGACCAGCAACACCTGGCCCATCTGGCGAGCCAACACACTGGGCTCACTGGCGGAGAGCAGCGGAGGGGAGTCGAACAGGATGATCCGATCGGGGTAGCGTGCGTGGATCTCGGCCAGCAGGTCGGACATGGCCTGACTGGCCAACAACTCCGTAGACCGGCCATGGGGCCGCCCGGCGCCGAGCACGGTCAGATCGGGGATATCGGTACGCAGGAGCACATCGGGAAGGCTGACCTCCGGATCCGTCAGCACGTCCATCAGGCCGCGGTCGGCCTCGATCCCCAGCGCCTTCGGGATGCTGGGCCGTGCCACATCGGCGTCAACCAGCAACACCGTCCGATCCACCTCCAACGCCATGCTCAAGGCCAGGTTGATGGTGGTGAAGGTCTTCCCCTCGCCGGGGACGGCACTGGTGACCATCATCAGCCGCCCGCCGTCGACCATCGGCGTACCGTGCCGACCGAAGGCGTTATCCAGCAACGGGCGCTTGATCAGCCGGAACTCCTCCTCGAGCCCGCTGCGGCCATCGCCAGGGACGTGGATGCCCTGATGGCGCAGCCAGCCGTAATCGATGGTCCGATCCGCAGGCCGCTCAATTGTCGACTCACCGGCGCCCCTGTGGCGCGACGCGGCCAGCCCCGCAGGCACCGCGCCGGCCTCTTCGTGCCCGGGGGCATCCGAAACCAGCTCCGCAGCTCCCGGCAGCTCCTGACCCTCGGCCGCTTCCTCGGCCGTCGCGCGCTGGGCCTGCTTCCCCCGCCGCTTCTCCAGCGCCCGCTCGATTATGCTCATCGGCCTGTTCCCTCCTAGGTAAAGACGATCCCGATCACTACACCATAGGCCACAAAGAGCGCGCTGGTTGCCGAGGAGAAGACCACCATCTCCATCCGTCGGCGCCGCCGGTGCGCCGGAGTCCGCACCCGCCTGACCTGCCCGACCACCGGCCGGCTGGTAAGCTCGCCTAGTTTGGTCGGCGAGGCCACAGTCCCGCGGACCTGTGCCAGCAGGAAGGCAAAACCGGTCCCCGCCGCCAGCCCGAGGAAGAGCACTGCACTGGCGAGCAGCGGGCGATTGGGCGCCGCCGGGCTACCCGGCTGCTGCGGAGGCTCCAGCACCCGGAAGTCCACCGAGTCGGTGCCAGTCTCCACCTCGCCGGCTAGCACCGCCTGCTCCAGGCGATCCCGGAGTTGATCGTAGCTGCTCTGCAGCGCCTCGTAGTCGCGCTGAAGCCGGCTGTAATCGGACTGAATCTGGGGGACTTCGTCGGACATCGCCTCCAGCTCGTCAAGCCGCGCCCGGCGCTCCTCGACCCGGGTCTCCAGTGAGGCCACCCGACTCTCCGCCTCGGCCAAGTCCATCTGCATGGGGTGATTTGGGTCGCCCAGGCCCACCCGATCCACCGGTGAGGCCAGCAATTCCTCACTCAATTCCGCAACCTGCTCCTCACGCTCTTCGCGCAGATCGTCCAGGATCCGCTGGGTGTGGCGGACATCGGGGTGGGCGTCGGTGTACTGCCGGCGCATCTCATCGAGCTCGGATTCCAGATCGGCAATCCGCCGATCCAGCTCCGGATTCTCGTATTGGCGCGGCTGCATCAACCCGGGCTGGTCGCCATCCCCCTCGAGCTGCGCCACAAGGTGCTCGTACTGGCTCCGTGCCTGCTCGAGCTCGATCTCCGCCTCTTCCAGGCTCTCCCGCTCCGCCTCCAGGCGGCTGTAGAAGTCCCCACCGGCGACCAGCACCTCCGAGTGCCGACGCCGGAACTGCTCGATCTCCGCCTCCTTGGCACGCAACTCCTCGGCGTACCGCCCGAGCTGGTTCTCGATGAACTCCCGGGAACTGACCAGATCCCCCCGCGGATCGCCCAGACCCCGCTCCATGAAGAGGTTGCCGGTCTCGCGCACCACGCGGTAGGCCACCTCCGGATCCCGATGCGAGAAAGAAATGGTGTAGATATTCTCATCCCGGCCGTGAAGATCGATCCCCTGCAGACCCTCGACCACGGCATCTATGTCGTCATGGCCTAGCAAGACGTCGAGGTCGGCCGCACGGGCGATCTCGCGGAGGTTATCCCGACTGAGCAGGGTGCTGGTCATCATACTCATCCGCTGCTCGGAATCCGGGCGCACCGCCATGCCGCTGAGCAGCGGATCCAGCACCGAATCGGTATCGACGTAGACCTCGCTGGAGGCCTGGTAGGTATCCGGGATGGTGTGTATGTAGGCCCATCCCGGTACACAGACCAACCATGCGATCGGGAGGATCCACCAGCGTCGACGCCAAGTCGCTCGCAGCTGATGCAGGATCTCCCGGACGACCTGCTCCATGTTCGTCCGCTCCAGCCAGCCTCAGCTGGCGCTCATCCGTTCCGGATGCGCATCCCGCTGACGCACACCCTACTTCGGTGTCGGTGATCTTTCAGATTGCCTCGGGCATGACCCTCTGCATGAGACCTGCCCAGCCTGATCACGCGCGTACCGTCCTGTATCCATTGCGCTTTTGATCGGCGGCAACCGTGCCCTGAGGGTCTCGGGACATCCCCTTTCCCGGCGGGGACTCAAGGGATGCTGCAAATCAAGGTAGCAGAAGAACTTCGCAAGGCGCGGAACTTGTTCCGCCTCGAAGCTCAGATTGGCTCAAACAGCCGTCGCCCCAGAACGGACCGATCAGTCAATGACACCTGGGATGTGGTCCGCATCTACATAACGGGGGGGGGGGGGGCCCCCCGGGCGCCGGGGGGCGGGGGCCCGGCGTGGCCCGCGCGGGCCCGCGTCCCGCCCCCCCGCCCTGGG